>CAZYSF010000314.1:0-15931 GCA_964649635.1 uncultured Anaerolineales bacterium
AACCGCCCAGGCTGTTGAAGTACGGCAGTTCCATGAACGGCAATTGCGCCGACGGGTCGCGGGCGGGGCGTTTTTTGGCGATCGGTTCCATCAGTTCGGGAACAATCAAATGAACTCCCAATTGCTGGGGAAGCGCGCCCCGCGCGGCAACCAGCACCACGCCCGCGGCCGATTTCAGAAGGCTCAGGTCCTCCTTCGGAATCTGATCCGCGTGGCGCAGGAAAATCCCTCCGGGCTGATCGATTCCCGTGTACATGGCGTAGGCGTGGATCAGCCGGTCGAGCTCCTCCTTGAGCGGCCGTTCGTATCCTCCGGCCTCCTCGTTGAGGATGACGAGATCCGCCCAGAAGCCGTGCTCGCGCCAGTAACTGTGCGCCTGGAGCAGTTGGCGAATCAGGCCCACATCGCCCGATTCCCCGATCGTCACCAGCGCGATCGGCAGATCACCCGAGATCCCGTACGGCCACAATCCGGCCTGCCCTTTCCGATTTTCCTCCAGCCGCTCCATGGAGGGGCGCAGAAGCGGATTCACATAGAAGAGGTGGTTGGCCAGCTTCTGAAATTGACGGGCGTCGTCGGGCTGGATCCGCAGGGAGCGCAGTTCGAGCTGGGCGGCGGCCCAGGTGAAATCCATTGCCCGGTCGATGGCGGGCGGATTGCCGTACTTTCCCATCAGGGAAAGGACTTTCTCGCGCGTATCGCCGGCGGCGATCACCAGAGTCACCTGGACCCGCTGGCCGGGTTCGAGGACGATGCTTTCCCGAAGGCTCAGGATGGGATCCAGGACATACCCCTGGCTGTTGCCCGGCGGCTGGGAGAGCCCGATCGGGTTGGCGAGCGTCCGGCCGCGCCCGATGAAGCGGCGGCGGTCGGTTTCGAACCGGATCGGGCCGCCGTCCGGCTGGGTGGTGGTCAAGCGGTGCGCGACATACATCGGCGGCTCGTCCGGGCTGCGCGGCCGCCGGTGGGCCAGCAGCGCGGGAGGCGCGGCAACCGCTTCGGTCTGGACGAATAACTTTTGAAAAGCCGGATGCTGCAGGTCGGCGTTGTGGGGGGCCAGGACCAGTTCGAGGTAACTGGTAAGTTCCAGGGTGCGGGTGTAATCCGAGCGGTTGATCAGGGTGATTCTCCGGAACTCCACATCGTCTTCCGCCGATACGAAAATTTCGGTCCCGGTGCTGATCCCCTCGTCCTTGCGCGCGTAAACGGCCCGGTCCAGCGCGAAGTGAACGGAATAATCGTCCGGGACTTTTCCGCCGACGGGATGGTACGCGGCCGACCAGTGTTTTCCAGTCGCGGTATCGCGGAGGAAACAGAAGGTTCCATACGAATCCTGCGTGCGATCCGACCGCCACCGGGTGACGTCCTGGCGGCCCCACCGGCTGAACCCCCCTCCCGAATTGGTCGTCATGACGCAGTAGCCTTCATGGCCGAGGAGGTGGGTTCTCGGCCTCGGCGTGTGCGGGGTATCGAACCGCCCCTCGGTCGGCGCGGCTTCCACGAGCTGCGGCAGCACGGACGCACGGTCACGGGAGGACACGATATACAAGGGCGGCGAGAGGGGAACTTTTTCCTGAAGCAGCAATTCCGCTGCGCGCAGGGGGGGATTGGCATGGAACAGCCGTTGAATGGGATTCCCGAGCAGGAAATTCGCCAGGGAGAGAAACGACATGCTCTGATGATGCGCCATGTAGGTGTGGATGTTGATCCCCCGTCGTTCCTTCCGGCTGGCGCGCCGGCTGAAATCGATCGCGTCGTAATACCCGTATTCACCGAGGATTCCCAGGCCGGCCAGGCGATGGAGATTCTGCACCGTCTCCCTCGGCGCGATGTTCAAGGCCAGCAGCGCGGCATACGGGGCCACCACGATTTCCTCTTCCCCCTGGCGCTTCAACCCGAGGGCGGGCACGCCGAAAGCTTTGTATTGGTATGTGCGATGGATATCCAGATCCCCGAACGCCGATTCCGAGAAGCCCCAGGGCACATTGTTCTTCCGGCCGAAGGCGATCTGGATTTCGACGGCCTTGCGGGTCATCCGCTCCAGGAGTGAATTCCCGTATGTCTTCTGGAAGAGCAGCGGCATAAGGTACTCGAACATCGTGCCGGTCCAACTGATCAGCACCTGCTGTCTGTCAACTTCCCGGAAGAGGCGGCCAAGGGAAAACCAGTGTTCCGGGGAGACTTCCCCGCGGGCGATGGCCAGGTAGCTTCCCAGCCGCGCTTCGCTGGCCAGCAGGTCGTAATGAGAGGCGTCATGCCGGCCTTCGGATATGTTGTAGCCGATGAAAAACAACCTGCGGTCGTTATCGTATAAAAAGCGCATATTGATCGCTTCGTTCAGCGCATGCAGATCCCGCGCGAGTTTTGCGCCCAATCCGACCATCTCACCGGAGAGCCATTTCGAAACGGAAAAAGCCTGGCCCAGGCGGTCCAGCCATTCCAGAAGGGATGGGTCCGGATTTTGGAGATTCTCTCGGATAGACTGCAGGTCGGACAAGCCCGGTACATTCCCATCGGCAAGATCGGCCAGGCTCGGCGGGCGATCCAGCGCTTCCGCGAGCGTTTTGAACGGTTCCGATCCGGGAGCAGCGGTTTCATTCGCTTGCTTTTCGGCGAGGATTTCCATCCACGGAAGATAACGGTCGGCCGCAAGCAGCCAGGCCTTCGCCTGATTCTCCAGCTGAAGCATCCAGGCGGCGGAAACGGATTCCGGGCCCGCTTCCTGCCGGACGGCAACGGCTAGGGATTCGATCGCGCCGCCTGTCTGCCGGAGCAGTCTCAGCGCGTCGATTACCCGCGGCGGTGGATTTTCCATCGAGCGCGCGAGGTGCCGGAGGCTGCGCGTGAGTTTCCCGGAATGGGTTTCCTGCGCGCAGGCCTGGGCGAGGATTGTGATCGTATCCGCCAGGCCGGCAAAGACACTCGCGTCCAGAAGCGGCTTGCGGACAAGTTCATCCAGGCCCGGTTCGAGGGCGTACACGGCGGCGAGCAGATTTCCGCTGTCCACGGTCGAGACATAGCGGGGTTCAAGCGGCGCGAGGGTTTGGATGTCGTACCAGTTCAGCAGATGGCCCTCGAACCGCTGCAGTTTGGAGATGGTTTCCATGGAACGGGTCAGCTTCTGGATGACCTGGTCGGCCGTGATGTATCCGAAATCCCGGGCGGCGAGCGTGCTGATCATCCCCAGGCCGATATTCGTGGGGCTGGTGCGCATCGCCATCCGGTTCTGATAGGAAACCTGATAATTATCGGGCGGCAGCCAGGAGGTGGATTCGCCGATGCAGTCCGAAAAGAAGCGCCAGGTCCGGCGGGCGATGGTGCGGAGGAATCCGCGATCGGCGGCGGACAGGGAGAACCGCCTGGGCCGCGGCGTGAAGCGGACGTTGAGGATCCAACCGGCAAGGGGCGACAGGAACCAGGCCGCCAGCCACGGGACCGCCGCGGGCAGCGCGTCCGGCTTTGCGGCGAAGAGGAGCCAGCCCGCCGCGCCGCTCGCCGCGGAAAAAGGGATCATCGAAAGCACAAATTCCGTGACCAGGTCGGGGACAAGCCGGCGGTAGTTCTGCGCGGACACCCAGCGCAGCAGGCCGCGGTGCGAAACCATCCGGCTGTACCCCGCCTGCATGATGGCGCCGGCGGCCAGGAGTGCCTGATGCGGCAGCAGCGCCGCGTCGACAATTCCACGAAGAAGGTCGTGGGTGATCTGCGCGGCGGAAAAATTTTTCCGGCTTTGGCGGCTGGTCAGGGCGGAGAGGAGCCGGGTGAAGGGGTGGAAAAAAAGCTGCGCCCCCACCACCAGCGCGGCCGCCCAGCCGATCGCGGGAGCGGCCGACCAGGAAACCGCCAGCAGGACCAGGTCGGCGATCGGCACCAGGCTCCGGCGCAGGTTATCGAATATTTTCCAGCGGCTCAGCGCGGAAAGCGGATTGGCTCCCGTTTTTCCTTCCGCCATAGGGACGCGGGGGAACAGCCAGTCGATGATCTGCCAATCCCCGCGGATCCACCGGTGTTGCCGCTGGCTGTACCCGATATAGCTGCGCGGAAATTCATCGAACAACTCGATATCGCTGACCAGTCCGGCCCGCACATGTTCGCCTTCGATGAGGTCGTGGCTGAGCAGCCGTTCATCCGGAAAGCGGCGGGTCAGGATGCGGCTGAAGGCATGGACGTCGTAAATGCCTTTGCCGTTGTAGGAACCCTGGCCGGAAAGATCCTGATACACGTCGGAGACGGCTTTGGTGTAGGGGTCGATGCCGGTCGCATCCGCAAAGAGGCGGCTGAAGGGCGAGGCCAGGGTGCTCGGCAGGGAGGGGGTTACGCGCGGCTGGAGGATGGTATAGGAACCCGCGAGCACCTTTCCGTGATCGTCCAGCCGCGGGCGGTTAAGCGGATGGGCGAGCGTGCCGATCATCCGGCGCGCGGAACCGGGGGGAAGCTGGGTGTCGCTGTCGAGCGTGATTAAGAACCGGATGCTCCCGAGGCGTTCGCCGTTCCCCGCGTACACCAGGGGCGGATCCGTCTCCGGGCGGGAGCCGGTAAGGAACCGGTTCAATTCCTCCAGCTTCCCGCGTTTCCGTTCCCAGCCGATATACCGCTGTTCGGAGGAAGACCACCGCCGGCCGCGGTGGAACAGGAAGAACCGTTCCTCGGCGTAGCGACGGTTGAGCGCGTTAATGTGATCCACCGCGGATTGAAGGAGTGGCGAATCTCCGTCCTGTGCCGCAGACTCCGAATCCTCGAAATCCGAGAACAGGCTGAAAAACACGTTCGGATCCTTGTTGGACAGGTACCGGATCTCCAGTTTTTCCGCTTCCGCCCGAACGGTCCCGGCATCCGTCAGCAGAATCGGCACGACCACCAGAGTCTTGAACGCATCGGGGATGCCGGTTTTTTCAAAATCCATTTTCGGCAGCGTGCGGGGAGGAAGCACGCGGGTCAGTATGAAATTCATCACCTCGATGGCGGCCTGGCTGAGGGGCAGAATAAACAGGGCCGGGAGGACAAACCGGATGCCGAATCCCTGCCCGCTCTGACAGAGGTAAAGCAACGGCAGGAAAAGCGCGGCGAAGGTGAAGGCGAGGCTAAGGAAGAAAACGGCAGTGGGACGGGCGTACACGCACTGGCGGAGGAAGTATCGGATCGATTCGCGCCCCCGCAGGGAGCGAATGAGGTCGCGGCGGCCTTCGGCGATGAGGTAAAAGCCGACATGGCGGATCCGGTCCTCCTCCGGTGGAGCTTTACCGGCCAGATCCAGAAGGCGCGACGCGACATTGCTTTCCGCCGTTTTGGATCGCCTGGCGATTTCCTCCAGCGCATGGCGGTAGCGGTCGCGCGTATCGAAATCCATGTTCGGGTAGATCCCGGCGGGATCCCGCCGCAGAAGATGTTCGACCCGGCTGGTGTCTTCGAAAATGGTTCTCCAATCCAGCTGGCTTAGCTGGCGCAGGCTGGAAAAAGCATTTCCGATGGAAATCTGATCCTTGGTCTGGCGGTTTTGTTCGCGCAGGTTCAACTCGCTGAGGGGTTTGAGCAGCGTGCGCCCCAGCCAGTTCTGGACCAGTACCAGCGCGTTGGTTTCGTCGTACAGGTAGCTGATCAGTTGCGAGCAGAAGTATTCGCTGGGCGCGGGCTGACTCTCCGTAAGCCTGGCCAGGACGGAAAACAGGCGCCCCGGATCGCGACGGTTGGCGGCAATCAGCCGGTTGGCCCAGAATCCGGCCGTCTCGCGTTCGCCCATTTCGGCCAGGGTTCTCTCCGCGAGGTTCAGGATGTTGTCGATCAGGGCCAGGCGCAAAACCTGCGGCAGCGCCCAAAGCTCGCCGATCGTCAGGGGATTGACGGATTGGTAGCCGTCGAGAAAGGCGCGGATGGTTTCGCGGTCGAGCCGCAGATCCACATGGGTGACGAGCTCCCGGGCCAGGCCGTAGACGCGCGGCAGGTTCCGGTAGGGATCGCAGTTGAGGACCGCCAGTTCCTGGAAATAGCTGCGGGGCAGATTGGTTTGGATGTCGCGGACGTTGCTTTCGATGATGTACTCGTTGTCGAGAATCCATTCCGCGGACGGGGTGGTCGGCTGCTCCAGGCGGCTGGCATCCGAGAGATCCCGGCAAATCTGATGGATGGACTTGGCGACCCGGGTAATGCGTTTGAGCAGCGCGCCGTTGCGGATCGGACGGGTGTGCAAGCGGTGCTCTTTGGCCAGCCGCCGCGCGTATTCCTGAAGTTGCAAGGGCGGAAGCAAAACGCCCGTTCCCGGAACTTCGACGCGGGCCGGAGTCCGGCGGGGATGCAGGAGGAATATTGTGGGTTGCGTTTCTCCACTGTCGCGGATGACGATCTGAGGGTAGCGGAAGGTATGCAGCGGCGCCTGAAGCAGGAGGACATTTTCCTCCGGCAGAAGCCACAATGCGTGCTCGGCCAGCACCTTGCGGTCGATCCCGAACTGAGTGCGCCGGACGGCCGCCCATCCGAAGGCCAATCCGAACAATGCGCCGGCGAGTATGGGAAGCCAGGCGGGATACCCTCCCGCCGGCAGGATTGCGGAACCGCGCAGAAGGTAATGGCCAAGCCCTGCCAGGATTGAGAAGAGGGCGGCAAATATTACCGCCCACAGGATCCGGAAGCTGGGGAAGGGATCCTGTACGCGCACGTTTCCGGTTGCGGACCGGTGCAAAACGGCCGTGCGGATATACCCCTTTTTCTGCATCTCCCACAGGGCCTTGCGCGCATCTTCATTTTTCGGGTAATAGGCGGCGAGGATGGATTGATCGAGGGAGTGGCTGTGGATCGATGCGTTCGCCGGATTTCCGGTAAACGGCGGGATTATCATAGACGCAATCTGGGCTCCATCCTGCCAGTATATCCTGCCGGGTGGGGGCAGGTCAAAATCACCCTGCCTTCATCCGGGAAGTTTTTTTTATTCAACCCAAACTGCCTATAATGAAGGCATGGCTTCCTGGCGGAAACGGCTGCCCCACAATCCGATTCCCATCCTGATCGAATCCGGCTGTGCGCAGGTGGCGTTTTTTGCGCGCCGGGATTTGCTGGACGAGGATCCGGGGCCGGTAAAGCGGCTCTGGGAACTGCCCGACGCGCAAAGGATCCTGCGCCGGCAGATGAATAACGGCGGGTGGAAATATCCTTCACCGGCGACGGCCGCGCGCAGCGCGGAAGAATATGACCAACTCGAGACCTACCGCAACGTCGGTTTCCTCGTCGAGAAGTTCGGGCTCACCCGTGCGCATCCGGCGATCCCCAACGCGGCCGCATTCCTCTTTTCCTTTCAAACGGCGGCCGGGGATTTCCGGGGGATATACGGGACCCAGTATTCGCCGAATTATTCGGCCGCGATCCTGGAGCTGCTGATCAAGGCGGGCTACGGGCGCGACCGCCGGATCGCCCGCGGGTTGCGCTGGCTGCTTTCGATCCGCCAGGCGGACGGCGGCTGGGCGATCCCGTTTCGCACGGCAATCGCCGGAAACGGATTGACCGGCATCATGCGATCCAAAAAGGTGGAGCCGGACCGCACCCGGCCGTTTTCCCACGTGATAACCGGTGTGGTGCTGAGGGCGTTCGCGGCCGGCGCCGATTTCCGCGGCGATGCGGAAATCGTTCGAGCCGGCAGACTCCTGGCCTCGCGCTTCTTCAAACCGGACAAGTATATCGACCGCAGAACGCCCGAGTTCTGGACCGGCTTCAGCTTCCCGTTCTGGTTCACCGATCTCCTTTCGGCGCTGGATTCGCTTTCGCGGCTCGGTTTTTCCGCGGAGGAGCCGGATGTGCGCAAGGGATTGGATTGGTTTGCGGATCGCCAGCGCAAGGATGGAGGCTGGACTCTTAAAATGCAGAAGGGAAAAGATAAAGCTCTGCCGTATTGGCTGGATCTGGCGGTATGCAGGGTGTTTAGGCGGTTCTATCCGGGTTAATTTATTTGCCATCCATCCGCCGATTGCAGGGGGGATCCATTGGATCGCCCCTACAGCGTGCCTGCATAGAAACGCCGCCTAACATGGCGGCGTTTTTTTTTCCTCCCTCATCCGGCCTTCGGCCACCTTCTCCCAGCTTATGCAGGGAGAAGGAAGGGATGAGGGATCAATCCTGAAAAAATCCTGTAAATCCTGTCTCTTCGATCAGCGCTGATCGACAATCGACCATCGCAACTCTCAAGCGCTTTCATCCCATCTGCGCGCTTATTACGGCGGCGCATTTCCCCCCCCTCATCCGGCCTTCGGCCACTTTCTCCCAGCTTATGCTGGGAGAAGGAAGGGATGAGGGATCAATCCTGAAAAAATCCTAAAAATCCTGTCTATTAATTACCCGGTAATCGAAGTGTAAACTGCGCCCCGCCCCCGGGACGGTTTTCGGCCGTCAGGCTTCCACCATGCGCCTCGGCCAGCTTGCGCGCGATCGCCAGCCCAAGCCCGGAACCGCCTTCGGCGCGCGCCCGTCCGGAATCCAGCCGGTAGAACCGCTCGAAGATCCGGTCGATCTCGCCGGCCGGGATCCCCGGCCCGGAATCCTCCACCGCAATCCGGACCGCCGCCCCGTCGGCGTCCGCGCTCAGGCGGATGACGCCGCCGTCGGGGGTGTGACGCAGCGCGTTATCCACCAGGTTCCCCAGAATCTGCTCCAGCCTTTGCAGATCGGCCGTCGCCGCGGGAAGGTTCACGCCGCAGGTGACCTCGATCTTCTGCGAGCAGGATTCGGCGCGCGGGGAAAACCGCGCGGCGATCCTTCGCAGCAGCCTGGAAAAATCGATTTCAGATTTTTCCAGGGTCAACCGGCCGGCGTCGGCCAGTTCCAGAGTCCGCAGATCCTCGATCAGCCGGTCGAGGAGTTCCGTGCTTTCGCGGATCGGGGCGAGGTTTTCCTTCGTCAGCGGGTAGACTCCGTCGGCCAGCGCATCGAGATTGGCGCGGATGACCGACAGAGGGGTCCGCAGTTCGTGGGCGATGTCGGCCGTCATTTCCTTGCGCAGGATTTCCTGCTGATGGATCTCGGTCATCATCCCCTGGAAGGAGCGGGTCAGATCGCCGACCTCGTCGCCGGAGGGGCGTGGGAGGGCCAGGTTGCGTTCGCCGCGGGCGAAGCGCTGCATGGCGGCGGAAAGGTGGCGCAGCGGCGAGGTCAGGCTCTGGCTGAGGATGAGCGCGATCGCCAGACCCGCCACGCCGGCCGTGATGGCCGTCAGAAGCAGCACCCGGCTGACCGCCAGCAGCAGCGGACCTTCCGGCCCGTTGCGCAGCTCGGCAAAGGTCACCAGCTGCCCGACTGTTTCGCCGCCGGTCCGGATCGGGATGGAACGGCTTTCCGGGCCCGGGATGAAGGTTCTTCCGGTTTCATCCCCCGTGGTATCAATCACCACAAAATTATTCGCATCCACCACAACCAGCCGCACATTGTGCATACCCTGCATCGGACCCTGTAGCATGAGCACCCGCTCGGCGCCCTCCCAGGAATGGTTGGCGCTGTAGTACGCCGCCAATTCACGGGCAAACATGTTGTCGGGCATCATCTCGATCTGCGAGAGCGCGCCGCGCACTTCGCGCCCGGCCGTGCGGTTGGTGAAGGACACCACCGCCCCGAGCGTGGTCAGCAGCAGGAGCCCGAAGGCCAGCAGGATTTTCGTCGCCAGACGCATGGGTCACTCTTCCGCGAATTTGTACCCGATCCCGAATACGGTCAGGATGCGGGTTGGAATTTTCGGGTCCGGTTCGATCTTGGCGCGCAGGTTCTTGATGTGGACGTCGATGGTACGCTCGTAGCCTTCGAAGGCGCTGCCCTGCGCCAGTTCCAAGAGCTGCATCCGGTTGAACACCCGCCCCGGCTGGCCGGCCAGCGTGGCCAGCAGGCTGAATTCCGTGGGCGTCAGGTCGAGCAACTGATCGCCGCGGCGGACGGTATGCCGGATAATGTCGATCTCCAGCCCGGCGGTGCGGATCACTTCGGGCGGGGCGGCGCCACCCTGGACGCGGCGCAGAACCGCGCGCACACGGGCGACCACCTCGCGCGGGGAAAACGGCTTGGTCACATAATCATCGGCGCCCAACTCGAGCCCCACCAGCCGGTCGGTTTCCTCGACCCGCGCGGTGAGCATGATGATCGGCGTTTGCCCAAGGCGCCGGATCTCGCGCGCCACGTCCAGCCCGTCCATCCCCGGCAGGTTGAGGTCGAGGATGACCAAATCGGGGCGGTTGGCGCGGAATGTCTGCAGAGCTTCATCGCCGCGATAGGCGGCCGAGGCCTGAAATCCGGCTTTTTCCAGGTACGAGCGGATGACGCGCACCAGCTGCGGTTCGTCGTCGACGATCAGGATGTGGGCTGTCATAAGGTCCATTATATGGGAATGCGGAGATCCGCTCCCGGCCATGGGGGCAGGCCGGTGGAAGCCTTGCGGATGAATTCATCCGCAAGGCTTCCCAAGGTTGCGTTCGTGTAAACCGGTTATTTCTTTTTCTTCCCGCAATGCGGGCATGCCACCCAGGTTGAATCCAGCGGTTGGCCGCAGTAGGCGCACGGGACGGTCGCGGCCGGCAGGGGCGTGGAAGGCCGCTTGGCGAACCAGTAAACCAGCGCCGCGACGCCGCCGATCACGAGGACCGGCACCGCCAGGCGGAGGATCATGCCGATCCACCCGAAGCCGCTGATCCCCCATCCCATCATCCCCCCGCGCATCATGCCGTAACCGTAGGCCGACCGGCCCGCCGCCATTGGAAACCCCGACCAGAGCGGCAGCGCGACGAGGAACACTACGACGAAAACCGCGATCCCGAGCAGGATCCATTTCCAAACGCTTTTCATAGCTCCATCTCCTTTTCCGCGACGAACGCGCCGTGCCAGGTGTGCAGCCAGACATCCCCGGCCGATCCGTGCACGCTCAGCATGCCGGCTGTTTCGCCGTCGACGGAATAATCAAATGTGTAGTACCCGTAGAAGGAAAAACCGCCTTCGTTGACGGTCGCTCCGGGGCTGACCCGGTCAAGATACTCCTGGGCGGCCGCGCGGGCTTCCTCGATCGTGAGCGTATTCTCGCCGGTCTGGCCGGTGCGGTGCATGAAGCCGCCGTACTTGCCGTTCCACATCATGTTCGGTCCCGGCTCCGCGGTGATGGTTCCGCTGTACGGATCGATCAACACCTCAACGGCTCCGCGCCCGCTGTCCTTCTCAACGATCACCGCATAGAAGTTGCGCTCGAATTCCATTACTTCCGCCACCCGGAATTCGGATCCCATTTCCGCCGCGTAGGCCTCGGCTTTTTCAGCGGCCGCATCGAGGGAGATGCGCTCGCCGTCCGTGCCGCCGGCCCGGCCCGGTCTGCGGTCTCGGACCCGGTCGACCCGGTCCTTCAGCCGCTCGCGGATTCCGCCCGGGGTATTCGGATCGCAGACCGCCGCGCCCGGACCCATCATCGAAAAACCGGTGCCCCGCGCATCCGATCCGCGAACGGACCGGGCGGCCTGGGCGAGCTCCGGCCGGTAGGTTTTGAGGAGTTCGCTTCCGCCGTATGCCGCGCCGACGCCGAGCGCTCCGGCGACCACGGCCACTCCGATTCCGATCAACCAACTTCGCATGTATGCCTCCCGGAAGACGGCAGCTTGTTGTGCCGAATTCCTGGATAAAGCTTAACCCGCGGGTATGAAGATTTTATTAAGGGGAGATGGATGTATTCTATGATGCGGGCTGTTGGGGGGAGACGGATGATAAACCGCCTGGTTTATTATTCGGATACCGGGGTCGGAGATGAATTATGCGTGAGTTCCTCATCCCCGCGCCTGCCCCCGCGCCTGCCCCCCGAGCGATGAGCGTCGGTGATCTCCCGATGCGAAGATTTCGCGAGTGGGGGGCGCATCACCACTCGGTTTTGTTCTTTGGGTGGTGATGTAGGCGAAGCGAGGCGCTCCTAGCGGGAATCCATAGGGGACCATCACAACCATCCTCTCCATGAAGACGAAATCCGGGTGAATGCCCGCTGCAATTCTGCAGGAATAACCAGTTGAAACCCTGTATGCCCGCTTAAAACCCCCCGCTTCGTGAACGCGCAAGTTCAAAGAACAAACCGAACCTGCGCACTCCGCAGGGGCAGGCGCGGGCATGACGAACACTGATCCGCGAGGGCTGGCACGGCCATGACCAACACTTGCCGGCGAGGCTCTCGAGCCGGATAAGCGGCATTTTCTCATTGGGATATAATCAGTATGGGAAAATTCCAGCGAACATCATGGACGAACCCGCTCATCATCCACTATTACAGAAGGCCATATCCCTTGCCCAATCCGGGAGGGTCGAGGACGCCCACGCGCTGCTGCACAAGATCACCAGCGAGGACCCCAACCAGGAGTTGGCCTGGCTGTGGCTGGTCCAGACCGAGCCCGATCACCAGCAGCGGATTCAAATTTTGGAAGAGTGCCTGCGCCACAATCCGACGAGCGAATACGCCCGCAAAGGCCTGGCCGGTTTCCGGACCGGCCCCCTGACGGGCAACCGGCCTCCGGGAAAACCCCCCACGTATTACCGCCCGAAAAAAGGCACCGGCCCATTAAAGCGGTCCGGCTGCCGCTGGAAAACCCTGCTCGCGCTTGCCGCCCTGGTGGCGGGAATTTCCCTGATCATCGCCGCGGTCGTTTTCTATCCGCAATGGAGAGGCTACTTCGGGTTGCCGGAAAATCTCCTGACGATGCTGCCGTTACCGGCGGGGAATACCTCCACCCCCAGCCGCACTGCCACCCTCGTCGAGACCGCGACATTCACCAAAGCGTTCACCCACACGCCCACCGTGACCCGTTCGCGGACCAAGACCTTCACGCCGTCCCTGACATTCACGCCGACCCTCACTCCCGTCCCGACCCTGTACCTCGGAACCCCGGTGGCGGATGAACCGGCCCTTTTATTCCTCAGCGCTGAAAGCTGCAGCGTGATGCGGCTACCCCTCTCCGGCGGGGTTCCGGAAACCCTCACCAAGGAAGTCGCCGCGGATTGCACCCGGCCGCGGATTTCCCCGGACGGCCAAAAACTGGCCTATATCGCCAATGCGCCCGGCAATCAGATCATGATGTCCAACCTGGACGGTTCGCGGCGCAAAGTCTTCACCTCCCTGACCGCGAGTACGGGCGCCGGCCGGACGATCTGGACTTTTGCCTATTCTCCGGACGGCAAGCAGGTCGCTTTTGCGGCTTCCGGCTTCACCAAGGATGCACAGGGCGCCCTGCAGATCGACGATGATTTCGGTTTCCTCTACACCGCGCCGGTGGCCACCGGTTACGCCAAGCAGCAGAAAGCGCTGGGAGTCGAATCCGGCCTTGCGGACCTGATCACCTGGTCGCCGGACGGGGAATGGGTGTTTTCCTACGACCGGGGCAATCCGTTGGAGGAAGCCTCCTACCCGTTCGCGTTTCGCGCTTCGGATTCGCGCACGGTGTGGGTGGCCCAGGAAGATCCGTACCTCGGACATTACGATTGGTCGCCGGACAGCCTGTTCCTCGCTTCGCTGTATCCGAAGAAGCCCTCCACAGCCGCGCTGCCGCAGGATTCCCCCGCGGACCAGAATTACATCATCATCTCCGGCCTGGATAAATCCAAGCACTACATTCCGCTGGAGGACAAGGGCTACGATCCGGCGTTCGGCGCGCGCTGGTTCCCCGACCGGTCCGCCTTCCTCCTCTATCACACGCCGTCGCGAAAGCTGGTCGCGGTTTCGGAAGAGGGGAAAATGCTCCACCCGGTGGCCGGGCTCGAAACGGCGCCGACCCAGATTGTCTGGTCGCCCGACGGGCAATGGATCGCGATCCTCGAGAAACCCTCGCCCCAATCTCCCGGGACGCTGATAATCGTCCATCCGGACGGCACGGATCTGCGCTTCATGGCGCGCGGGCTGGCGAATGCGGCCGTGGTGTGGAGATAATCCTCCGCCGTTCCGATCCGGCGCCGCGCCGGAGATGCGCCATGCTCCGGGATCCGGACCCACCCCGATGATCCTTTCCTCCGCAACGGCCCGCAAGCCGGTTTGGGATGGATATAGTAATTCCGCAATGGATCATCCCGCCCCGACCGCCCATCCGGAAGCCGCGTTGTGAACCTCGATATTCTCCTGGACAGCAAAACCAATCCGCCCGGATTGCGGTCCAATCTGGTATCCCGCCCGCGCCTGCTGGACCAGCTGGAAAACGGACTGGCGGCCGGGCGCGAAGTGACCCTGATTTCCGCGCCGGCCGGTTTCGGGAAAACAACTCTCCTCGCGGAATGGGCCGGCCGCAGTGCGCGCCCGGTCGCCTGGCTGGCGCTGGAAGAATCCGAGAACGATCCGGCGCTGTTCATGCGCTATCTGGTGGAATCCATCCGCAAGTCTGCGGCCGGCCTCAGCCCGGTCCTTTCCCAGCTGATGCAATCCCCGCAGCCCGTCGCTCCCCGCAGCCTGCTGCCGCCCCTATTAAATGAACTGGCGCGCATCCCACCGCTGGTGCTGATCCTCGACGATTACCACCTCGTCACGGCCGCCCCGGTCCACGAAATCGTGGGATTCCTGATCGAGCACATCCCGCCATCGCTGCACATCGCCTTCGGAACGCGCGAGGATCCGCCCCTGCCCCTGGCGCGCCTCCGCGCGCTCGGAAAGATCACCGAACTGCGCGAGGCCGATTTGCGGTTCTCACTCGCCGAAACCTCGGAATTCCTCTCCCGCGCGATGGACCTTGCCCTTCCGGCGCAAATGGTGCAAACGCTGGAAGCCCGGACCGAGGGCTGGGTGGCCGGATTGCAGCTCGCGGCGTTCGCCCTTCGGAAGGAACGCTCCCAGGGCGAAAAATTTCTGGCCGCCTTCAGCGGCGATCACCGCTATGTGATGGATTATCTCGTCGTCGAAGTTCTGGAGCGGCTCCCGCAGGAGACCCGCGATTTTCTGCGCCGCACGTCGATCCTCGACCGGCTGTCCGCGCCGCTGTGCGACGCGGTGATCGGCGGCGGCGGCAGCCAGGCGGTGCTGGAGCAGCTCGAAGCCTCCAATATCTTCCTCTTCCCGCTCGATGGGCACCGGGAATGGTACCGGTACCACCGCCTGTTCGCCGAGTTCCTTAAAGCCCGGCTCGCGCCGGAGGAGGAAGCCACGCTGCAGGCACGGGCGGCGGCCTGGTACGAAAATAATCACCTGCCGTTCCTGGCCGTCCGGCATGCGCTCGCCGCGGGCGCGCTTTCCGGCAACTATCAAAATGCGGCGCGCCTGATCCGCCTCACGGCGGAGGACGGGATTCGCGAGGGCCAGGCCCAGACTCTGCTCGGCTGGCTCGGCTCGCTTCCGAAAGACCTGCTGCTTTCGGATCCCCACCTCGTGTTGGATAAAGGCTGGGCGCTGACCCTGACCGGGGGATTTCCGGAGGCCGCCGAACTCGCGTCCTACGCGGAGCGCGAAACGGCCGGCCGGCCCGCGAGCGAAGGCGTGCGCGGGAAGGCGCATCTCCTGCAGGCGTTTCTCGCGTTGATGGGAAGGATGGATTATCCGGAAACCATCCGCCTGGCTACGCTTGCGATCGGGGAATTGCGCGGCCGGGAGGATCAATGGCTGCCAATGGGTTACTGGCTGCTGGCCGAGCCGCACGAGCGGACGGGGAACATAAAGCAGGCCATCCTGACGCTCCAGGAAGCGCGGGGACTCCTGCCGACGGCGCTTTCGCACCTGTTCACCGATTTGGTGGATATGATGCTCGTCTACGACCTCAACCTCGCCGGCCGGCGGCGCGACGCGCTGGCGGTGTGCGAGGATACGATCCGCCGCCACAGCACGCCCGACGAACAATCCTCCCCGACCAGCTGCATGATGCTCGCCCGCCGGGCGATGCTCTTTTATGAATCCAACGAGCTCGCGCGCGCCCGCGAATTGTACGGAGAAGCGGTGGCTTACGGCGAGCGCCACCGCCAGGAACCCTTCCTCACCCTCGCGCGCGGA
>CAZYSF010000315.1:0-3631 GCA_964649635.1 uncultured Anaerolineales bacterium
CCAAAAGGGGAATCAGAGTAAGACCGGCAATCCCTGATCCGCCGGATCATGCGAATCGAAAGCGCTAATTTGGGACCGCCCGTCGGGCGGTCCCAAATGATTCGGGCTGTGGCACAAGGGCTTATGGTTGCAGCTGCGATCGGCAATCGCGGCTAGAATATTTTTCATCCGTGGCTCTTCCGCAGTTCAGGCTCCACGTCCGGAGGAACGATGCGCGTTTTATTCAACGGCTTGCCGCCTTCGGCGGATCCGGAAGCGGGCGAACTCCCTGGGCTCGGGAGGGGATCTGGTGGCGGCGCTGATCGTCCTGCGGTATGTGCCGCCAGACGGCGTTTTGAATTTTCACCGCGGCCGGGCGTACTGGATGCCGGGCGGGGAATCCGGCGGCTGAATCCATAACGCGATCGGCGATCGCGGCAAACAGCAAAATCACCGATTGCAGAGTAAATAAATGTGATTACTGGTATTTGATGGTAATTGCGACTATTAAGTAGAACCTCTGAATATGTCATGCTGAGCGCCCGCCCTCCGAGCGATGAGCATCGGTGATCTTCCGGTGCGAAGAATTACGAGTGGGGGTAGCGATGGGTCTAGAAACGAAAAAGCAGATGCCTCGCTTCCCCTCGCTGCGCTCGGGAAAGGCGCTCAGCATGACATCCTTTTTCAGAGATTTGAATAAATTGATCCTGAAGGAGTTATTCGCGCCCGGCGACCGCGATCAGAACCGGAGAATCTTCGGTGAACGGCGTGCGGTCGTAATCCCCCCACAGGTGCAGGAGCCGCAATCCGGCCCGCTCGAAGAGAGTTGCGAGCTCGTTGGGGAAGAAATACCTCAGGGTCATCGGGATCGAGGTGCGGGTCACGGTTCCGGACGGGTCGAGCTCGTCGTAGATCCAGGTGATGTAGCCGAGCTGGGCGGCGCGGTCCACGCGCAGGCTGGAAAACTGCTGGATGGTAACGCCGCGCGCTTCATCGCGGAAAGTCCGTTCGAGGACCAGCGATTCCGGCGGATCGCCGTAGATCGGGATCGGGTTGGGCAGGGCGAGCGCCGCTTGCCCGCCGGAGGGAAGGTGCCGGTGGACCGTCTCGAGCGCCGCGTGCACGTCCGCCGGATCGATCATGTGCGCGAATGTGTTGAACGGCAGCAGGATCAGCGGGAAGGTTTTGCCGAGCCGGACGCGCGTGAAATCCTCCTCCAGCAGTGTGACACGGCCCGCGATCGACGGCTGTAACGCGAGCCGGCTCCGGGCGAGGGCAAGCATGGCGGGGGAGGAATCCACCCCCGTAACCGGGATACCTTCGCGCGCGAGGTGCAGGAAGACCCGGCCGCTGCCGCAGCCCAGTTCAAGGACCGGCCCGCCCTGCGCGCGCGCCAGATCCGCCCACAAGGGCAGATCTTCGGTGAAGTCCGCGTTTTCCAGATCGTAAAACCGGGCGATGGAAGTGTAAGAATCCATTTTTGCTTGACGGTGAAGATGGGGCGCATTATACTCCGCGCGCCGGGGTGTAGCGCAGTTGGCAGCGCACTGCGTTTGGGACGCAGGAGTCGGCGGTTCAAGTCCGCCCACCCCGACTGCGCTGCATAGGGGGATTGTTTTTTTTACCCTGGGGGAAAGAACCGACTCATTTTATCTCCGGAAGCACGCCTACCGGCAACCGGGCAGGAACCGTTGGCCGCACTCCTCCTTGACTCGAAACGTCCGCAATGCATCCAGCGCATCATCCTCGGCGTGCAAATCGCGATGATCGCCGTGATGTGCCTGCTCGTGCTCGCCCACGGCGAATGGCCGGGATGGGACATGCTCGGCCTGATCCTGTTCACCCTCTTCCTGTGGATCATGCGCGACCGGATCGCCTTCCTGGATTTCGCGCCGTTCCTGCTCATGCTCTTTACATACGAGGTTATTCGCAGTGTCATCCTGGTGGTCGGCACGAACGGCGTTCACGTCACGGATTTGATCGTCTGGGAGCAGACGCTGTGCGCGGGAATCATCCCCTCGTTCGCCCTGCAGCAGGCATTCGGCGCGACGGCCTTTACCGGGCTCGTGGACCTTGTGACGAACGGCTTTTACATGACCCATTTCTTTTCGGTGATCCTGATGGGATTTGTGCTGTGGCTTAACCGCAAGGCGCATTACTGGGCGTACATGATGGGGCTGATCCTGCTCTCGTACGTCGCCTTCCTTACCTATGTCTTTTTCCCCGCCTCCCCGCCGTGGTGGGCGTCGTTGAACGGGTATCTGCGGAGCCAGCCGGTGAATCTCAACCACAGCCTGCTTTCACCGGAGTACATCTTTGCCAACGCCAATCCTCTGGGCGCCATGCCGTCGCTGCATACCGCGTGGCCGGCCTACATGCTTTTCTATGCGCTCCACATTTGGGGGCGAAAATCGCTTCCGATCCTCATTCTCCCGGTCGGCGTGGCGGTATCCTCGATCTATCTTGGGCACCATTACCTGATCGATATCCTGGCAGGGGTCGGTTACGCCGCCGTCGCGTTCGCATTCGCGACCCAATGGGGAAAAATCTATTTGAAAATCCGGGAGCCGGCCGGCTCGCTGGCAACCGTTTGATCCCCGCGTCGACGATCCCATACCGGCGGATGCGGCCATTCCCAACAACCCGTACGTAATCCGCACGGCCGCCGGGCGCGGCACGCGGCGGAAGGAGCATTTTCGATGACCGGACTCGTTCTCGATGGAAAAGCCCTGTCCAAACAAATTGAAAGCGAATTGACCGAGCGGGTAAAGGCGATCCTGGCCCGGAACGGCGGAAAGATTCCCATTCTGGCAACCATCCTGGTCGGGGACGACCCGGCTTCGGTGACGTACGTGCGGATGAAGGGCAATGCCTGCCGACGGGTCGGCATGGAAAGCACTCAGATCCACCTGCCTCCGGAAAGCACGACCGAAATGGTCCTGGCCGAGATCGACAAATTGAACGCGGACCCGGCGGTGCACGGCATTCTGCTGCAGCACCCGGTTCCCAAGCAGGTCGATGAACGCAGCTGCTTCGACCGCATTGCGCTCGCGAAGGACGTGGACGGGGTGACCTGCCTGGGTTTCGGGCGGATGGCGATGGGGGAGCCGGCCCACGGCTCGGCTACGCCGGCCGGCATCATGCGGCTGCTGGCGCATTACAAAATCCCGCTGGAAGGCCGGCGCGCGGTTATCGTCGGGCGCAGCCCGATCCTCGGGAAACCTTTGGCGATGATGCTGATGAACGCCAATGCGACCGTGACGGTCTGCCATTCGCGGACTCAAAACCTGCCGGACGTCGTGCGCCAGGGGGATATCGTCGTCGGCGCGGTGGGCAAGGCGGAATTCATCAAAGGCGATTGGATCAAGCCGGGGGCGGTGGTCGTGGACGCAGGGTACAACGAGGGGAATGTCGGGGATATCGAACTGCCGGCCGTGATCGAAAAATGCTCGGCCTACACCCCGGTTCCCGGCGGCGTGGGGCCGATGACGATCGCCATGCTGATTTCGCAAACCGTCGACTCGGCGGAGAAGGCGGCCTGATTTCTTCCGTACACGGATTTCACCGAAAAAATCCGATTCCACCGAGTTCTTTTTTCAATAACCACCGGTGGCTTCGGCTTTTTTTTTCGGCGGCTTCGGTGTACGCTTTT
>CAZYSF010000316.1:0-2082 GCA_964649635.1 uncultured Anaerolineales bacterium
CAGCGCGGGCAGGTTTCCGCCGCGATTCGCCGGAAGTCCCCGGTCTTGGTGTCGGGCACGCCGTGGACGTTGACCTGGATGCTGTCGGCCGCCTCGATCGCGGCCGGGTCGTTGCGGTCCATGGAGGCATAATCGACGCCCGCCTTGCGCAGCGCTTCCTTCAACTGCTCCATGGCCAGATCGGCTTCCACCTTCATCGCGTCCTGCACCTGGACTTCGAGGATCAGGTGACTGCCGCCGCGCAGATCGAGCCCCAGTTTAATATTCTTCTTAACGTTCTCATCAAGTTCCGCGCGCGACTTCGGCAGCCCTATAATCCCGTACACGCACACGAGCACCACGACCAAAATCGCGATGGCCCTCCACATCAGTGTCCTGTCCATATCCCTACTTCTCTCTCTCGGGGATCAGGGCGGACACAGCGCTCCTCGCCACCTGGATCTTCAAGTTGTCCGGTTTGACCCGCAGAACAATGGTATCAGCATCGAGCGTCACGATTGTCCCGATGATGCCGCCGGAGGTCAACACCGCGTTGCCGGCCTGCAGATTGTCCAGCATCTTCTTTAGCTGCTTCTTCTGCCTCTGCATCGGCATGAACAGCAGGAAATAGAAGATGGCGAAAATGGCCAGGATCGGCAGAAAGCCTATGATCGGGTTAGGCGAACTTCCCGCTTGGATGTACAAACTCAGAACCACGTCTGTCCTCTTTGTATTGATGAACCGGCGGATATTGGATCCGCTCTATGCGACCAGGAAACCCGCGGAGGCTTCCGCGGGCCAACTTCCTAATCCTCCCCGCCCGGAACTGCGCGCACCCGCCGCAGACGATCCGGGAAACTGCCAAACACTATAGACTGCCTGAGTTCCTTCATGATGTCAAGGTAGTGCCGGAGGTTGTGCAGAGTCGCCAGGCTGGAAAACAGCATTTCCCCGGCCAGGAACAGATGCCGCAGGTAGGCCCGCGAGTAGTTTCGGCAGGTATAGCAGGCGCAATTCTCGTCCACCGGGGAGGCGTCCTCCCTATAGCGGGCCTGTTTGATCACCACCCGCCCCCCCGATGTAAACAGGCAGCCGTTGCGCGCGTTGCGGCTCGGCATCACGCAATCCATCATGTCTACGCCGCGCGCCACGTATTCCGCCAGCTCCTCCGGCATCCCCACACCCATTACGTAACGCGGCTGCTCTCGCGGCAACAACGGCGCCGTCGCCTCCACCATCTCCAGGCTCAGCACCCGCGGTTCGCCCACCGATAGTCCACCGATCGCGTACCCGTCCGCCCCCAGTTCCAGAAGTTCCTCCGTGCACTCCCGCCTCAAGTCCGGGAACATCGAGCCTTGCACGATTGGAAACAACGTTCCCCCGCCTTCCCGCTCCCGCTCCTTGAAATGCGTCCAGGCGGCCTGCGCCCAGCGCACCGTGCGCCGCACCGACTTTCGAGCGGCCTCGTGCGCCGCCGGATACTCCAGGCACTCATCGAGCACCATCATGATGTCGCTGCCCAGCGCCAGTTGAACGTCCACCACGGACTCCGGCGTGAACATGTGCGCATCGCCGTTCAGATGCGATCGGAACAACACCCCCGCATCGGTAACCTTGCGCAGCCCCTTCAGGCTGAACACCTGGAACCCGCCCGAGTCCGTCAGGATTGCCCGCGGCCAGTTCATGAAGCGGTGCAGCCCGCCCAGCCGCTGGATCGCCTCGTGCCCCGGCCGCAGGTAGAGATGGTAGGTGTTGGCCAGCAGGATCTGCACCCCTAGATCGTTCTCCAGATCCCGCTGCATCAAGCCCTTCACGGTAGCCTGTGTCCCCACCGGCATGAACACGGGCGTTTCGATCACGCCGTGCGGCGTGTGCAACAACCCGGCCCGCGCCCCCGTCACCGGGCACTCAGCCACCACTTCGAATCGTAAAGCGCCCATGTCTGTTAGTTTCTGCGATAGGCTGCGGAATCGCTGAACTCGAATTTGGGAATTGCGGAGCCCGTCAACGAAACTATAACCTAATGGAGCCGGTTCAGCACTGGATCGGCCAATGCTGGTACCTTGGGATCTTCGCGCTCCCGGTGCTCGGCATCGTCGGGCT
>CAZYSF010000317.1:0-14794 GCA_964649635.1 uncultured Anaerolineales bacterium
CCGGCGGAGTGGATGTAATCTGTGCGCAGGACCAACCGGTGGAAGAGGGCGAGGAAAGGATCTGGACGCCGGCCGCGGGAGTCTGGATCAGGGGGTAAGGAAAACAAAGGGCGGCCGGTTAGGCCGCCCGAGGATATTCCCAACGGATGGATCGAAGGATCGGGATGCTACAGGCCGCACGTCCCGCCGGTTAGCAGGTCACCGCAGATATAACCCAGCGGCAGGCCGATGCAGACGCAGCAAATGATCAGGACCACGATGACGACGATGATGATGGTGACGGTTTTATTGGACTTCTTGGCAGGCGCGGGAGCGGGTGCAGGCTGTTCCATGAATATCCTCCTGGGGGGCGATGTTTCCCAAACAACGGGTAAGTCCTATTGTACCCGATAATCGAAAAACCATGCCGCCTGTGATTCCAAAAACCGCCCGTCAGCGGATGTTGGGCGGTTTTGGGCCCGGTCTGATCCGGGAAACCGGCTTCCTTCCCCGTTGCGTTCAGGCCTGTTTTGCCTCGCGGTTGATCTTCCGCAGGATCAACCAGATGATCCAGGCGGAGATGATGCAAATCAGCGCGCCGAGGACGACGGGGAGCAGGATGGCGACGATCGACAGGACGGTCGCGAAGATATCCTCGGCGGTGGAGACGATCGGATTGGCCGTGCCGCCGGTGGTGGCGGTCACCGCGGGGCGAATCGCCAGCGCCTTGACGCCGTGAACCGCCCCGGCGACGAACAAGCCGCAGATCATCGCCACGATCGGATTGAGGTCGGTGATGACGTGCGCGCTGGCGGCGAAGGTGATCGCGCCGGCGACCGGGCGGACGAGCGTCTGCAGGGCGTCGTTGAAGTGATTCACCGCCGGGATTTTATCGGCGAGGATCTCGATCAGCAGCAGGACCGCGAGCACCAGCAGGACCCACGGCTCGGTGAGGGTATCCCACGGGGCGGTTAGCTTGATCGTATTGGTGTAGCGCGCCAGGAGCCCCACGATGAGCAGGGGGATGTAGGCGTTCAGCCCGGCGCTGGCGGATAATCCGAAAGCCGAAAAGATGTCCATGGTACTCCTCCGAAAGTGACCGGGTCAGCCCGCGGACGGCGGGGAAATCCGGTGAGCGAAATTCAACCCCCCAAGGCAAACCCTCCCCAGGTATGGGTGAGGTGATAACGCACGATGTCGATGGCGTAGATCTGCAGAAGTCCCAGTGCAAGACCGCCGGCCAGCGCCGGCCAGGCATCCGCCCGGGTTTCCGCCCGGCCTTCCCGGCGGAATACCATAAGCAGCAGCGCCGTATACACGCCGGTGAGCAGGAAAAGGATCCCCGCGGCGCTGAGGACCGCGAGCGGGTAAAGGATGACCGGATTTTCCGTCAGCGCGAGCACGATCAGAATCGGCGCGGGCAGGAAATACAACCCGAGTTCGCGCATGCCGCGGATGACGGGTTCGGGCGAGGGCGATTTCCACAAACTCTGATTCACCGCCGGAAGAAACACGGCGGCCATGGCGAACCCCAGCAGCGTACCGGTCGTCAGCCGCAGCCAATTCTGCGGCTCGTAGACGTGGGGGAAGCGGGGAAAAAGCGAGACGTACGAGTTGAGCCCGTCCAACCCCCAGGGCACGGCGGTCAGCGCCAGGACGATCAATATTCCGCGCCGCGGCCCGACGGCGGAACGGCCGCGGCCGAACGCGATCAGGAGCAGCGCTCCAACGATCGTCCCCAGAAACGTCCCCGTGCAGCGCGCGCACAGCGGCAGCTGCCGTTCCCCCAGGTGCAGCGAACGCAGATCGATCCGATGGCAGACGGCGTAACCGATCGCATCCGCCTTCCCCAGCAGACCCGGCGGCGAAAATATCAGCCCGACGAGGATGATCAGCAGCAGCCCGGCGAGGAGCAGGACATGCGCTTTCGGAAGAGTCCGGATACGCCGGAAAATATTTTTCGCGGGAGATTCGGTTTCGGATGGCAAAGCGGTCACCGTTGTTCAGCCCTTCGGCGGATATTCTATCGCTTTCGGGAAGCGGGGGGTAGCCTTCCGCCCGACGGACGTCAGCGGAAGGGGAGCAGCGGGCGCTATCGGAGGCCGCGCCTGCAGGATTTATCGTTGTGACTGCGGCAGGATGTTCCAAACGGCATTTCATATATATTATCTACGCGTTTTTCACGGGTTTCGTTTTCCATGTTTGATGCGGAGCCATGCATCTGGGGGATGTACGTCCGGCGAATTTGTGGCATACTTAAGAAAAGTGATCTGAGGATTTCGGCAGAGTCCGAGGACGAGGGCGTTGCAAAACGCCCTCGTTTGGCGCCTGCACGACGACGCCGATCCGGAAGGAGAATGGCTTATGCCGTTGCATGTCATCATCGGGGCCCAATGGGGCGACGAAGGCAAGGGGCGCATCCTGGATGCGATCGCCGGCGAGGCGGCCATCGTCGCGCGCTTTTCCGGCGGAGACAACGCCGGCCATACCGTCACCACCGACGGGAAGATCTTCCGCCTGCACCTGATCCCGTCCGGGATCGTCCATTCCGGGCCGCTGTGCATCCTGGGCAGCGGCATGGTGATCAATCCGCAGCGGCTGCTGGCGGAGATGGACCAGCTACGCTCGCAAGGGGTGGATTGCTCCCCGGAGCGGATCAGGATTTCGCACGCGGCACACCTCCTGACCCCGCTGCACATCGCGCTGGACCTGGCGGAGGAATCCGCGCGCGAGAAAAAGATCGGGACCACCGGGCGGGGGATCGGCCCGGCGTTTTCCGAAAAGACGGCGCGCTGCGGACTGCGCGCGGAAGCGCTGACCCAGCCCGAGGAATGCGCCGACAAGATTAAGGCGCACATCCTGCGCGGCAACCGGACGCTGGAGAAGCTGTATTCCCAGCCGCCGCTGGACGCGGACGCGATCGCCGCATCCTTCTTTCAATTCGCGCAAACGTTCGGCCCGTACATCGCGGACACCTCCGCGCTGGTGGCGGACGCGCTGCGGGGCGGGAAGACGGTGCTGGCGGAAGGCGCCCAGGGGACGCTTCTGGATCTGGACCAGGGGACGTACCCATTCGTGACGAGCTCCCCGACCGGGATCGCCGGGGCGTTCTCCGGTTTGGGAGTCGGCGCGCGCGAGCTGGGGCGGGTGATCGGCGTGGTGAAGGCGTTTCAAACCCGCGTGGGCGAGGGCCCGTTCCCGACCGAACAGACCGGAGAGATTGGAAACCGGCTGCGCGGGACCGGATCGATGCCGTGGGACGAATACGGCACGACGACGGGAAGGCCGCGGCGCTGCGGATGGCTCGACCTGATGCTGCTGCGCTACTCGGTGCGCCAGAACGGGATGACCGAATTTGTGCTTACCAAGCTCGACATCCTCAGCGGGCTAAACCCGGTGCGGATCTGCACCGCCTACGAGCGAAACGGAAAGACCTTTACGGAACTGCCGCTGGGCATGTCCGGGCTGGAGACGTTTCAACCGGTGTACACCGATCTGCCCGGATGGGATGAGGATATCCGCAACGCGCGGACGAAGGAAGAACTGCCGGCGGCGGCGCGCCGCTACGTGGAACGGATCGAGCGGGAGACCGGGGTGCCGGTTTCGCTCGTCTCCGTCGGCTCGGAGCGGGAAGAGATCATCCACTGGAAGAAATAAAAAATATTTTTTGACAGGATTTACAGGTTTTTTTGGTTAACAGGGTGTTGAAAACGGGATTGAAGGTGGTCGAATAGCGGTTTTTGCGTATCGAGACCACCGGTAATTTGGCGCGGTCTCGCCCGCCCTGGCGGGCGGGGCCAGGGATACGCCCGCAAAGAACGCGGGCTACCCCGGCCCCGCCACGGCGAAGCCGGGGCAGGGCTCGACCAGCTTTTTTAGCAACCTGTTAATTAATAAGGACGCGGTCTCAATGACCGCGTCCTTTTTTTATCGGCACGCCGGTTTAATCTAGGCGGGGATTTCCCAATCCGCCTTCAGGAATATCTGCACATCCACCGGGCTGTCCAGCCAAATGCTGGTTTTTATATTCGCCGCCGTATACCCCATTATTTCCAACAAGAGACTGACCGTATACGGTCTGCCGGTGTAATCCGTAATGAGCGTGTACTGCGGGTTGGAGAATAATTCATCCGCGGTCGCGGTGCGGGTGGTGATATTGCCATCGCTGAAACCGTTGCGAACGAGGAACTCCTTGGTCGCCCCCGCCATTCCATCCTTCCCGGATGCGTTGACGATCTCGATCTTGGCATTTTCCCGCAGGGCGAGTTCCCCCAGGTCCGCCGGCGGAGTGGCATACCCAAGCACGCCGTCGGATGTGATCAGCTTGTTGCGCAGATCGCGGACCTTGTCGAGATTCGGGATAAGCACGGATTCCTCTCCGAAGTCTTCGATCGCCAGGAGACAATCCTCGTCGATCACGCCCTGGCGGATATTCTGGCGCTGGATATCCTTGACGACCATGGCCAACTGGATAATCTGTTCGAGTGTCAGGTTGGTCTTGATCCCGCTGGAGATTTGTTCGTAAAGCGCCGGCGCTTTCGTCAGGAGGGTCCCAACCATATTTAAACTCAGGACTTTATCCCGGATGGCGAGAATTACCTGCTGGAGCCGGGCGGCGCGGTCGAAATCCCCGCCCTCGGTGTGGCGCGCGCGGGCAAACGCCAGCGCCTCGGATCCGGTCAGGTGGTTCATGCCGAAGAAAAGTTCCTTCACGTCCTCTTCGCCGACTGGATCGATGATCATGTTGTCGAAGGGGATATAGACGTCGATCCCGCCGATT
The DNA here is from genome assembly GCA_964649635.1 of uncultured Anaerolineales bacterium. Lineage (GTDB taxonomy): Bacteria > Chloroflexota > Anaerolineae > Anaerolineales > RBG-16-64-43 > JAFGKK01. The sequence goes on from CAZYSF010000317.1 coordinate 4,760, forward strand.
TCATCGACCACGGTGGTGAAGGAATTGAAATCCACCACGGCGTAATAATCGATCGGCACGCCGAGCAGGTTCTCGACCGTCTGCATCGCCAGGCCGGGTCCGCCGATGGGGAGGCGGTCTTTTTCAGCGTAGAAGTAGGCTTTGTTGATCTTGTCGAACCCGTATCCGGGGATTTCGACGTACAGATCACGCGGGATGGAAATCATGGAGGCGGTCTTCATCACCGGATCCATGGTCAGGACGATCATCGAATCCGACCGCGTCGCGGTGGAGTTGGCTTCCGGGCCCCAATCCCGGGCATCGAGCCCGAGGGCGAGGATGGTCACGCGGTCCACGCCGTTCCACGGCTTGTAGCTGGTGATGGGAATTGGTACGGTGGGGGTGACGCCGGGCGGAAGGGGGGTGTTATCGCCGGATAACGGACCAATACCGATGAAAGTGCCCCCGCTGCCGAAAAAGTTGCGCATGAATGCGTAGGCACTCGCACCCGAAAACACGAGCACGGCAACCGCCAGGGTCATCAGCATACCCTTGGCCCAATCCGGAAGGCCCGTGCGGCGGGCCGGCTTTTCGGCGGCCGGGGCGGGCGCGGGTTGGGGAGCAGGCGGCGGCGCAGCCTTTTCCGGCTTCGGAGCCTTCTCCGGTTTCGGCTGTTTGGATTTCGGCGTGGGCAGATAGGATGACATTCGTTTATCGCTTTCCTAAAATTATCGAAGTATGAACGCCAGAACGATCATGACGACGACAAAGGAACCGGCGATCAGGGCGATCCGGCGCAGATCGCGCTTGATATGGGAGTAATCCGGGTTCTTCAGCTCTTCGCGGCCGGACGTGCGGTATTTTTTTTCAGACATGGAATTTCCCTTCCCTGTTTCACCCGGAACAAAGCATGCCCCGGCGGTTTCCGGAAATGCAATCCCGTGGATCATCCACGCATCACGCCTGGGGGGTTCGGCTCTCTCGGGGTGAAATCGCGCGAATTGTAGCATAAGAATGCCTGCCGAAAATTAAGCCCCGATTTTCTCAGAAAAACCTAATATTTTGGATGGGTTTGGGGCGGCGGTCACAAGGGCCGCCTGGACGAATTTTGAGGATGCAGATCCCATCTCCCGATCTCCGGGTCTCGATACGCCCCGGATCCAAGAAACGGTCCGGAGGCTACTCGACCGGCTGGTGTTCAGAAGGAGGCCAATTCGGCGGTGACGACGATCCGCTGGTTGTCGATCATGTAAGGGTAACAGGATACGAGGGTGAGGGTCGGCCGGCCGGTGGGGGCCATGACGGAAACGTCGGTGGGCTCGACGATGCGGATACGGATGATCCGGTAGACGAATTTCTGCGAGGCGGTGTAGACGATCGCCTCGTCGCCGGGCTGGAGGCGGTCCAGGTCGCGGAACAGTTCGCCGAAAATATCGTTATGGGCGGAGAGCACGATATTGCCGGTGGTTCCCGGATTGGCGCTCCCGATGTGATGGCCGACCCCCTGCTTGAGTTGTTCCCAGGTATCGCCTTGCACCACCGGCAGGTTGACTTTCCCAAGGCTGGGCAGATCCAGGCGCACCGGCTGCTCGGGGCCGCGGGTGGGGATGGCGAGGGATAGATAGGATTGCATCTGCGGGCGCAGGCCGGCGGGGATCTCCTCCTCGTTAAGCGCCGCGCCGCCGGGCGAGGTCGGGGGCGTGTGCCCGGAGGGGAGGACGACGGCGGTGATCAGCGGGGTGGCGGAGGGCGTTCCGGAGAGGATGCCGGCGAGCGACTCGCGGTTGAGCTCCTGGAGTTGGAATACGAATTGCAGGACGACCAGGCCGAGGACGATCACGGCGCCGATTTCCACCGCCAGGAGGACCCGGTCGAAGAGGTTCCTGCGGGCGGGCGCGGCGGCCGCGGCGGGCGCCGGGGCGGGGGCGGAAAGGGGCGGCTCGGTGAATACGGCGCGCCCGGACCGGCCGAAGCGGCGGATGCGTTCCCGCCGGGCGGCTTGCCGTTTGGCGGAGAGCAGGCGTTCCAACTCTTCCACCGAGAGGTCGTTCGGGTCGCGGGGAGTCATGGCATTCCGGTCCGGAAAGATTATACCGGAGAGAGTTCGATCAGACGGCGGATCGGCGCATAGGAACGGCGGTGTTCCGGGCAGGCGCCGAGCCGGGCGAGCCCTTCGGCGTGGCCGGCGGTTCCGTACCCCTTGTGCGCGGCGAACCCGTATCCCGGGTAGCGTGCTTCCATGGCGGTCATAAGCTGGTCGCGCCAGGTCTTGGCCAGAATCGAAGCCGCGGCGATCGAAAGGGAGAGCGCATCCCCGTGGGTGATCCCGGTCTGGGGCAGGGTGATCCCGGGCAGCAGGAGATGGTCGATTAATAGATGATCCGGGAAAAGGCTCAGCCCGGCCACGGCGCGCAGCATCGCCAGATGGGTCGCTCGCAGCGGGCCGACCCGGTCGACCTCCCGGGCGGTGGCCGAACCGACCGACCAGGCGACGGCGATGGAGCGGATCAACCCGGCGGCGATCATGCGCCGGCGGGGGGTCATCTGTTTGGAATCGCGGACATCGCATAGGACGGCGCGCAGGGCGGGGAGGCGGAGGGGGAGGATCACCGCGCCGGCCGAGAGCGGACCGGCCCAGGCGCCGCGGCCGGCTTCGTCGATGCCGGCCACCAGGATGAAGCCCCGGCGCAGAAGGCGCCGCTCGCGGTTAAGCGTGGGGCAGGGCTTGCGGATTGGGCCGGGCATACATCCCGCGCAGGTCGAACCAGCGGATCCGGAGGAGATCGGCGAACATGTTGAGCGAGTCTTTCGCCAGGCGGATCCGGCTGTCCGCCTGGTAGTACCAGGAGACGGGGACCTCGCGGATGCCAAACCCGCGGCGGCGGGCGAGGTAGAGCACCTCCACATCGAAGGACCATCCGTTGAAACGCTGGCGCGAAAAGAGATCCTCGGCGGCGGCGGCGCGAAAGCATTTAAAGCCGCACTGCGTGTCCTCGAAGCCGCGCATGACCAGGAGCTTGACCGCCAGCGAGAACACCCGCCCGGTGAGGTGCCGGTAGCCGGGTTCGTCGTAACGCCGGGAGCCGAGCGCTTCGCGCGAACCGATGGCGACGTCGGCATCCTCCAGGCAGGGCGGGTAGAAGCGCTCGAATTCCTCGACCGGCATGGACATATCGGCGTCGCACAGGAAACGGAAGGCGCCTTTGGCGCGCAGCATCCCGGTGCGGACAGCCGCCCCCTTGCCGCGCATGGCGATCTGTTCCAGGTGCAGGGAGGGATGCCGGCGGGCATACTCGCGGACCACATCGGCGGTGCGGTCGGTCGAGCCGTTATCCACCACCCACACGTCGTGCGAGAAGGGGCGGCCCGCGAGATAAGCCAGCAGTTTATCCAGCGTGGCGGGCAGGCGCCGCTCCTCGTTGTAGGCGGGAATGATTACGGACAGCCAGGGAGGGGTGCTTGTTTTGGTCATGGGAGGGTTCCGGCGGAAAATCCGGGAAGCGGCATCAACGCATCATGTTCAGCGCCACAAAGACAAATCCCACGCAGATCACGAGCAAATCTAGAAGGGCGAAGGCGCCCAGGATGGTGAGCTGGTTGGCGGACATATGCGTTTTGGCGAGAAGGGCGGAGACCGAAAAACCAAGGCGCGGCGCCTGTTCGACCGCTTCTTCGATGACCGGAGGAATGGGGATATCGACGGGTTCCGCGCGCCGCTCGACGAACGCGCTGCGCATCACATCCTCGGTGATGAAATCCGCTTCCTGAACCGATTCGGCGGCCGGCGGTTCCTCGGACGGCATGATCACCGGCTGGGGGAGGATTTCCTCGCTCGCGGCGGCGATCTCGTCGCTGATGGTGAGTTTCCCCTCCGGATTGGAAAGCCAGCGCACGACCGATTCCTTCTCCTCCGGGGAAAAAGTGGGGTTGATGAGCCGCAGACTCTCGCTGTAGCTTTCCATGCCGTCGCACATGACCATGCGGATCGGGGCTTTGATGTTTTCCACGAAGGCTTCCGGCTCGGTGAAAAGCAGAACCGGCTCGATCTCGGCGTTCGGGAAATCGTTCTGGGCCAGGAACTTGCGGATCGCCTCGGCGTACAGACGGGTGCGGTTGGGCAGATTCGGGTTGGCATTGCGCATGTTCCCGGAATTATCCAGTTTCAACCAAGCGTCGCCGCGGGCGCGGAAGGTTCCCTTCACGGGGCTGGCGTAGAGGACGAAGACGCCGGGCGGCCCCACGAGCGCCATGGGAATGGAGGTGCCGAGGCCGGGGATCTTGATTTCCCGGATCAGGGTGAAATCATTCCCCAGCGCCACATCCATCCGGGAGATTACTTCGTTCTGGGAGTCCGCTTCGGTTTGTTTCTGCTTGCCTTCGGGGAAGAGCTTATTAATGAAGGAGAAGACTGAGGGTTTTCCTTCATTGGAGGCCTGTGTGGTGAGATCGATGATCTTCATTCCGGGTTCCTTCGGGGGTCCCGAAATGGATTATACGTTTGACGAATTGATTAAGCCAGTCTCCGGAAGTACGGAAAAAGGGGGGTTAAGGGGCCAGCAGATGCGAGACGAGTATCCGCAATCCGATGATCAGGAGCACGACGCCGCCGACCAGTTCCATCCGCTTTCCGAAGCGGAGGCTGAGCCGGCCGCCGAGGCGGGTGGCCGCGAAAGACAGGGAGAAGGTGACGAGGCCGATTATCAGGCATGGGACCAGGATCGGCGCCGCCAGCAGCGCCAGGGAGAAGCCGATGGCCATGGCGTCGATGCTGGTGGCCACGGACAGCATGACGAGCGTTGACCCGCGGGTGGGATCGCAGGACGGATCGGGATCCTCCTTCGAAAGGCCGGAGCGGAACATGCGGGCCGCGACGAACGCCAGGAGACCAAATGCCAGCCAGTGATCGAATGCGGAGATGTAGGGGGCGATGGTGCTGCCGGCCAGCCAGCCGAGAAGCGGCATGACGCCCTGGAACAGCCCAAAGTGGAAGGCGATCCGGACAGCCGGCCGCGTGCTGGAGGCGAAGCCGGACGCGCCCGCGCACAGGGAGACCGCGACGGCGTCCATGGAAAGCCCAACGGCAATGGAGAGGATCTCAATCAGGGACATAACCGGTCCATCCGAATTGCCCGAGTTTACCAGAGAAAATCGGACAATCGACCATGGACCAGCGACCATGGCCGTAGGTTGTAATAGCGGTAATGCGCGCAACCGAGGACAGACGTCGACGATAAATCCAGGGCGATGGTCGGAAAAACCGACCAAAGACGATGGACGGAGAAGAGCGACCATCGACAATCGACCGTCGACCATCGGAAAACCTGACGATGGACCATGGACGCAGTGAATTCTGACCATGGATCGTGGACGATATACCATGGCCGTTAAGTGATTGAGAACCTATCGCATTAATGAGATGAGGAAGAGGTTTAGGTCAACCGTAGAATATCAAGAAACTTCACAATCGGTTCCCCATCTGGACGCGTATAAACCTAAAAGAATGATCCCCGCCCCCTCCTCTGTCCTCCCCCGTTAACCATAAGTCAAAGAACAGCTAACGGTGGAGGATGTTCATCGGTCGGTTTCCCTCGCCCTTACACCATCGTACATCGTTTATGGTCGATGGTCGAACTACTGCGCGAGCGGCAGCCGTTTTTCCATCGGACGGATGACCATCACCACCTTGCCGCGGATCTCCAGGTTCTCATCCGGGTTGTCGATCATTATGGGCTGCATCGTCGGGTTGGCGGGCTGCAGCCGGACCTTCCCGTTTTCGGAGAAAAAGTATTTCAGAGTCGTTTCTTCCCGGTTCTTCAGCCAGATGGCGACCATCTCGCCGTTGCGGGCTTCGTGCTGGGGCTTGAGGATGACGTAATCCCCATCATGAACCATGGCGTCGATCATCGAATCCCCGCGGACAACGAGGGCGAACAGGTCCGCATCCCGCGGGAGGAGATCCTGGGAGATGGAGAGGGCTTCGTCTTCGCCGAAGAGCGGTTCGGAGACGCCGGGGACCGGGGTGGGTTCACCGGCCTGGATGTAGCCCCAGACGCGGATGGATTGCTGCTCGGGGGCGCGCCGGGGGCGGATGCCGCGGGCGACGCGCGGATCGCGTTCCAGGAGGCCCTCCTGCTGCAGGCGTTCGAGGTTATAGCGCACGACGGACAGCGACGGGATCCCGACGTGCTTCATAATCTCCCGGTAGGATGGGGCATAGCCATGTTCGGAGAAGTACTCTTCAATGAAGGCTTTCATCCGGGTCTGGCGATCGGTTATTCCGCCTTCACGCATTGAAACCTCCTTGCCTGAAATGGCTGTTTCTTCTTGAAAATATCCTACACGAACAATCGTTCTGTGTCAAGAATTGGTAAGTAGATATATAAGACCCAAATTAGGTTAGACCGACGATAGACGATAGACCATGGACGATGGCCGACCTGCGTGAAAAGTACCTTTGCGCTCCTCTCCTCCTTCCCATTACGGGAAGGGGGAGAGGTTGGGAGAGGGGGTTAGGATAGGGAAAAAACCCTCGATGGACCATGGGCGATAGACGATAGACGATGGACGATGGTTGCGGATCGTTCTTGGAGTGTTATACGCGTTCGAGGGAAGAGACTGAAAAGGAGAAGGGCTTATCTAAAAACTACAATCGAAATCACAAACCAATCAATCTACTCATTTACGCAATCAGTTCCCATTAATGCCTCTACTGCGAAACGTCTTTTCTCCACCGCCAATAAGATGCGCCCCACCCCGCCTCTCCCTCACCCTGATGAAAAATCGGGAAAACGCCGATTTTTCACCTTCCCTCTCCCAGCTTATGCCGGGAGAGGGATAAGAGGGTGAGGTTGCGATCGATACCATTCTGGAGTGGAGTCATTAATGCCTCGGCGATGGTTGACGGTCGCTCGCCGGGTTTCACTCCTTCGGCACGGGCAGGACGACGGTGAACTTGGTTTCCTTCCCGCTTTCGGAATCGACCCAGACCCGCCCGCCGTGGATCTCGGCGATGGATTTGACGATCGATAGCCCCAAGCCGGTGCCGGCTGTGTTTTGGACGTTGGTCGCCCGGTAGAATTTATTGAACACATAGGGAAGTTCCTGCGGGGGGATGCCGATCCCGGAATCGGAGACCCACAGAAACGCCTGGTCCGCTTCGAGCCTGGTGGAAAAGCCGATCGTGCCGCCTTCGGGGGTGTACTTGACCGCGTTATCCAGCAGATTGACGATCATCTGGCGCAGCCGGACCGGGTTCCCGTTAAGCGCGGGGATGGAATCGTCGAGGGATACGTCGAGGCGGAGTTGCTTGGCCTCCGCCCGGCCGCGCATGCCCTCGAGCGCGTTGCGTGCCAGCGCGTTGAGCTGAACCGGCTCCTTCTGGCTGTCGATCCCGGATTCGATCTTGCCCAGGTCCAAGAGGTCCGAGATGAGGGTGGTGATGGATCCGACGCTGTTCTGGATGCGGCGGATAAAGGTTTTCTGCTGGTCGGTGACCGGGCCGGCGCGTTCGATCAGATCCACATAGCCGAGGATGGTGGTCAGCGGCGAGCGCAGATCGTGCGAGACGGTGGAGACGAACTCGCTTTTGAGCCGGTCCAGCTCCTTGAGCTGGGTAATGTCGTTGAGCACGATCGCGAAGCCGACGCCCTCGATCGGGGTCAGGTGGGCGCTCCAGATCCGGTCGTCGGCGAGGGTGATCTCGGTCCGGCGCTGACTGGCCAGTTCGGACTGGCGGCGCGCGAAGAGATAATGCAGTTCCAGATTGGGGAACACTTCCTTCAGCAGGCGCGCCTCGAGCGGGGCTTCCCCGAGGCGGAACAAACCGCGGACCGTGCGGTTGGCGATGAGAATCCGCCCCTCGGGATCGGTGATGATGACGCCGTCCTCGACCTGCTCGATGACGGTTTCGAGCTGGCGCATGTGGGTTTGGGTGGCCTCATGCAGGCGGGCGTTCTCGAGCGCGATGACGGCGTGCTCGGCGAGGGCCTGCATCAGCGAAAGGTCGCTTTCGTGGAGCGGCCGGCGGGCGGCGCGGTTATCCACGCCCAGCAGGCCGATGGCTTTTTCCTTGCGGAGCAGGGGGACGAAGATCAGCGAGTGGACCAGGAACGATGTTTTGATCTTCCTCGGGCTTTCATCGTCGAGCAGGATCGGTTCGCCCCTGCTGATCACTTCGCCGGCGAGCGAATCCTCGACCTTCATCCGGAACGTGCGGACGAATTCCTCGTCGAAATTTTTCGAAGCGCGCATATACAGCTCGCCGGTGACCGGATCCACCAGCATCAGGCTGCCCTCCTCGGCGCCGGTCAGGCGGACGGCGGCGTCCACGATGCTGGCCAGGGCCTGATCCAGATCCAGCTGGCTGTTGATGTTCTTGGCCAGCTGGACGAGCGTTTCCAGCTCGCGGACCCGGACGTGGATGGGGGATGTGGTGCCAACCACCGAATGGCGGTTGAGGGCGGCCAGGACATCGCCGGGGTTGACCGGTTCGACGAACATTTCGTCCGCCCGGACGCGGAGCACATCGGAAAAACTTTTCGCGACGTTTTTCGGGAGGAGCAGGATGATCGGCAGGCCGGGGCGGAAAGTGCGGATGCGGGTGGCGGCATCCAACGCTTCGGCGCCGCCGGACATGGCCAGAATCGCGGCGCGGGGAGCGACGGTTTCCAATTCCTTCAGGGCAGCGGGGATCGAGGCCGGAGCCAGGATGCGGTAGCGGCGTTCCCGGGTGAGGATTTCCTCCATCGAAGGAAGAAAAACCCGGGCGGGATCCACAAAGAGGACCGGAAATTCGGGCATCTCTTTATCCGGCCGCCGGCTTCTTCGGAGCCGCGCGGTTTTCCAGTTCGCGGAAGAGGCGGGCGTTGATCATGGCGATCGACGCGTAATCCGCGACGGCTTCCAGCATGGCCTGTTCGCGGACCGAGAAATCGCGCGCCTCCGGGCGGCCGACCGAGATCACCCCGAGGCACTCCGACTTGGCTTTAATCGGCACGACCATGACGGATTTGCACAGCTGGGCGATTTTAAACCGCCGCAAGCCCTCGCCCGCCAGGCGCAACCCTTCGCCGGAAGCGAGCACGAGCGGCGCGACGCCGTCATCCCACGGCTGGTTGAGTTTGGCGGCAACGGTCTGGGGCAGCCCGCGCTGGCTGCGCAGGAGCAGCTCGCGGCCGGCATCGTCGCGTTGCAGCAGCCAGCCCATTTCGGTGCCGGTGACGTAGCGCGCGCTTTCCATCAGGCGGTCGTAGAGCCGGTCCAGATGGTTGAGCGAGACGATCGCCTTGCCGATCCCGTAGAGCAGGGTGAGTTCCTTGACGCGGTGTTCGAGCTGCTCGTTGGCTTCCGAAAGGCGGAGGGCGAGCGCTTCGCGCTCCTTGCGCAGGCGGACTTCGGAGAGCGCCCGTTCGACGGACGACACCACTTCCGCTTCGCGCAGCGGTTTGGCCAGATAATCCTTGGCACCGAGGCGGAACGCCTGCAGGGCCATTTTTTCCCCGCCTTCGGGGGCGGTCACGATCACCAGTGATTCCAATCCCCGGGCGCGCAGGGCCACTAAAATTTCCTTGGCCGATATCCCGAGCAGGGTGAGGCTGGCGATAACGATATCGGGATGGAATTCCATGATGCGCTGGATGGCGCCCGGGCCGTCGGATGCGGTGGCCATCGAATAGCCAAGCGGGCCCAGGGCTTGGCGCGCGACCAGGTCCAAGACGTCCGGATCTTCATCCGCGATGAGGATTTTTTCCGAAGGTTTCGCCATAGGAGACGGTTTCCGCCCGTTGCGCGATCCGCAGAACCGATCCATCCGAATGAAAACGGGCAGGGCAATGATACTATAGCACAGCGTTCCGGGAATGGGCAGCCGACCTGACGAATAGGATGTCATCCCCGTGCGGCAAAGTGATCGTCGCCCGGCGCGGAAAAGTGATCGTCATCCCGGCGCGGCTTTAGCCGGGATCCAGGAATTCTTTACCCGGTTGAGCTATTGGAACCTCCGGATGCCCGTCCTCGCGGAGCATGTTGCCATCAAAAGACAAGAAACGATGGCAACAT
>CAZYSF010000318.1:0-4650 GCA_964649635.1 uncultured Anaerolineales bacterium
CATTATGATTCACATCGTGGATTACAAAGCCGGCAACATCACCTCGGTTAAGCGCGGGCTTAATCATCTCGGCGTGGATTCCATCATCACGCCAGATCCTGACATCCTCCGCCGCGCCGACAAGGTGATTTTTCCCGGCGTCGGCCAGGCAGCCAGCGCGATGGAGGTCCTGCGCGAACGCGGTTTGGATCTCGCGCTGCGGGAAGTCTGCGCGCGCGGCGCACCCATCCTTGGCATCTGCCTCGGATCCCAGATCGTACTGGATCACTCCGAGGAGGGTGATACCGCCTGCCTGGGGCTGCTCGCGGGTGAAAGCAAACGGTTTGTCCTTTCCGATCCGGCCTTGAAAATTCCGCACATGGGATGGAACCGGATCCGGGTGGTGCGGGATCATCCGGTTCTGAAAGGCGTTTTGGCGGAAGAGGAACTCTACTTCGTGCATTCCTTTTATCCGCAGCCGGAGGATCCCGAATGCGTTTTCGCGGTGTGCGAATATGGATCCCCCTTCCCGGCCGTGATCGGTCGCGCGAACCTGATCGCGGCGCAATTTCACCCGGAGAAAAGCGGTCCGGCCGGGTTGCGGATCCTGCGCAACTTCGTCGAGTGGCATGGAGGCGGGAGGTAGCGGCTTATGTTAAGTAAACGGATCATCGCCTGCCTGGACGTGCGCGACGGCAGGCTTGCCAAAAGCATCAAGTTCGTCGACACGAAGGATATCGGCGACCCGGTCGAGACGGCGCGGCGCTATTACGAAGCCGGGATCGACGAGCTGGTCCTGTACGACATTACCGCCTCGAGCGACCAGCGCTCCATTATGCTCGACGTGGTGTCCGCCGTCGCCGCGCAGGTCTTCATCCCGTTTTCGGTCGGCGGCGGATTGCGGACGGTAGAGGATTGCGCCAAGGTCCTTCTGGCCGGCGCCGAAAAAGTGAACGTCAACACCGCCGCGGTGCAAAATCCACAGTTGATCGCGGACTCTTCGCGCGCCTTCGGCGCGCAGTGCGTCGTGCTTTCGATGGATGTGCTGGCGGCTCCGCCCACCCCCGCCGCGCCGTCCGGGTACGAGATCGTCACCCACGGCGGGCGCACCCGCACCGGGCTGGACGCGATTGCCTGGGCCCGGCGCGGCGAGGAGCTCGGCGCGGGCGAGCTGGTGGTGAATTCGATCGACGCCGACGGCACGCAGGAAGGGTATGCGCTCGACCTGACCCGCCGGATCGCCGAAGCCGTCCGAATTCCGGTGGTCGCCTCCGGCGGCGGAGGCAAAGCCGAGCATCTCCGCCAGGTGCTAACCGACGGCAAAGCCGACGCCGCGCTTGTCGCGTCGCTGCTGCATTATGGAATTACAACAGTAACGGAGCTTAAGCAGTACTTGGATCAACATGGAGTGAAGGTAAGGCTGACCTGACCTATCCCCCTCACCCCTGCCCCTCTCCCCCTTCCCTTAAGGGAAGGGGGAGAGGGGTTAGGTCGGTACTTGGAGAATCTATGGAACCCAAATACAACGAACAAGGATTGATCCCCGCGGTCACGCAGGACGCGCGCACCGGCGAAGTATTGATGCTGGCCTGGATGAACGCCGAGGCATGGCGGAAAACGCTCGACACCCGCGACGCGCACTTCTGGAGCCGCGGACGCAGGGAACTGTGGCGCAAGGGCGCAACCTCCGGGAACACCATGAAAGTCGAGGAAGTGCGTCTGGATTGCGATGCGGATGCGGTGCTCCTGAAGGTGACCCCGGCCGGTCCGGCCTGTCACACCGGCGAACGCTCATGCTTTTTCACCCGTATCGCCGGCGAGGGGAAAATCTTTCCGGCCGGATTTCTATCCCATTTGGAAGCCGTAATCGCCGACCGCAAGGCCAACCCGGACGAGGGATCCTACACCAGCGCGCTTTTCCGCGAAGGGATAAATAAAATATCCCAGAAGGTCGGGGAGGAATCCACCGAGACGATCGTCGCCGCGCTCGGGCAAACCGACGACCGGGTGGTCAGCGAGGTCGCGGACCTGATGTATCACACGCTGGTCCTGCTCGCCGCGCGCGGGCTGACCCTTGCCGACGTGGAAGCCGAACTGGAAAGAAGGCATAAATGAACCTGTGGCTGTTTGATCTCGACGGCGTGCTGATCCATCCCGCGGGTTACCGCGAAGCCCTGCGCCGGACCGTGGCGTATTTTTCGCGCGCGGCGGGTTATCCGCAACGGCTCCTGGATGAATCCACGATCGAATCGTTCGAGGCGCAGGGCATCACCTGCGAGTGGGACATCGCCGGGATCTGCCTAATGGCGGATATCTTCACGCTTTGGCAGGCGAATCCGGGGCTGCACCTGCCGCCCGACCTGGACGATTGCCTGCGCGCGCTCCAATCCCCCGAGTGGATCCGCCCGGAACCTGGTTTCGCCGATTGGGCGCACCAGGTCGGAGCGCTCGGCGGCGAAACTCCTTCGGCTTCCGCGATCAAACTTTTCAAACAGGCAGCGGGCCATGCCGAAGAGGACCTGGCCCGGCTGAGCGCGTTCGACCTCATACAAGAGCTGGTGCTCGGGCATGCGCGTGAATTCGCCCGCTCGCCGGTGATGCAGTACTTCCAGCAGTTTACGCTCGGCAGCCTGGCGTACGAACGGCAGTACGGCGCCAAGCCGGTCCTCGAAACCCCCTCCCTGCTTGCCGAACTGGACCGGCCGGGGATCTCCACAGGCGTCCGTGACCGGATCCTCGCGCTGCAGACGGAAAAACGAATCCGTTCCGTGATCATCACCGCCCGCCCCTGCCGGCCGCAGGCCGCCGGCGCGAACCTTGCCGATTACCCGCCTGAGGCGGAGATTGCGCAAAAGCTGCTCGGCCTGGAAACACTGCCGCTGGCCGGCGCCGGGCACATGCAATGGCTCGCCCGCCAGCACGGCCAGATCAGCGATGGATACCTGAAACCCAGCCCGGTCCATTCACTGGCCGCGCTCGCGCTCGCGCTGGGAGGAAAAGAGGGTGACGCGCTCGAAGCCGCGCGGGTGTTCGTCGAAGAGGGAAAGCTGCTCCCCCCGCTCGATTCGTTCAAGGAATCGGGCGCCACGGTAACCGTCTTTGAGGACTCGCCGACCGGCGTAATCGGAACCCAGAGCGCGGTTGACCTGTTGAAGCGCAAGTACCTGGACATCCGCCTGTCGATTCTGGGCGTGGCGAAAGGCGGCGAGAAGCGCGCCGTCCTGCAATCGCTCGGCGCGGAGGTGTTCGATACCACCGATGCCGCCCTGGTCAAAGCCTGGTCGGGGCTCTGATTATCATTACCCTTCACCGGAAATAATCCGCTTCTTCCCGGATTATCCAATAATCGAAAATGATGCAGTCTTCCTCATGCCGGACCGGGGCGATCCGTCCTACCCGCGTGTTCTTGACGGGTATCGCCCCGGTCCGGCTATACACATGATTGACAAATCCATTTTTCCAATTACAATTTGGTCCTTGATGCCGGAGTGGCGGAACTGGCAGACGCGCTGCGTTCAGGGCGCAGTGGCCGTAAGGCCATCAGGGTTCAACTCCCTGCTTCGGCACTAACCCGGGCAACCGGGTTTTTTCTTTCTCCATCCCTCATCTTCATTCACCAGTCCCAAAACAAAGGGATTGGATGCAAAAATCCGTCCGTTCTATCCTCTCTTCGCCTTTTTCACCCAGGCAGGAAGAACACGGGTTCCCGAAACGATCACCCTCCCGGGAGGCGCGTCACATGCTCGCTAAAATCGCCCCCTCACATGCCAATCTTATGAATTCTCCTCATGAATAAAAAACGGTTCCCCTGGAAGTGGATCGGCTTCATCCTCGGAGGCGCGTTCATCATCGGCCTGCCGTGGATTTACGTGCGGCTGAAAACTCAATCGCGGATATACCGGGCCGTGGCCGACGCCCCGAGTGCGCCGGTGGCGATCGTCTTCGGCGCCGGGCTTTACCGCGACGGCACCCCCCAGCCTGTCCTGGCCGACCGCGTCGCCACGGCGGTCGATTTGTATAAAGCCGGCAAAGTCCGCAAAATCCTTCTCAGCGGGGATAACCGCTTCCCGGAATACAACGAACCCGAAGCGATGCGCCAGTACGCGATAACACTCGGCGTGCCCGAGGCCGACCTGGTCGCAGATTTTGCCGGGCGCCGCACCTACGACAGCTGCTACCGGGCGCAGTACATCTTCCAGGTGAAGAAAGCGATCCTCGTCACGCAGGAATTTCACCTGCCGCGGGCGGTATACCTTTGCGATCAGCTGGGGATCGACGCCGTCGGCGTCGCCTCCGACCGGCGCGCGTACCGCACATTCTCCCTCATCCAATGGAACCTGCGCGAATGGCCGGCCTGCATTTTCGCGATCCTGGAGACCCAGATCACCCATCCGCAGCCGGTCCTCGGCCCGGTGGAACCGCTGGAGTGACTGCCTCCCATCCCATCCGCCCTCTCCCTTCCCTCCCCTATTTGCCCCGCGATCGCACCGCCGCTTTCGAACCTTGCTCGGGAGGCAAATGGGGCAGGATAAAAGGAGGGGGGGGCAAATGGGGGCCTACAGGGGGGAGAGCGGGGAAGAAAAGGAGATGCCATGAAACGTGAAGAAGCGCTCGCCATCGTCCGCGAATTCGTGAAGAACGAGAACCTCGTCCGGCACATGCTGGCGGTTG
>CAZYSF010000319.1:0-4877 GCA_964649635.1 uncultured Anaerolineales bacterium
GCTTCTCGGCGGGCGGCCTGGCGGCCGCGGGCATTGTAAACGACACGGTCTCGCTTTGGATATTTGCGGTGGCTGCCGCGCTCGGCGAGGGGCTGCTGATGGGAACGCTGGCGCGCGCGTTTTTCCGGAGTTTCTCCCGGCCGCTGCAATGGGCCGCCGGGCTGGCCGGCACCGCCGCCGGCTTGATCGTCCTCGGCTGGCTGACGCGCGGCCTGGCCGGGGCTGACCTGAACGGGCGGATGCAGTTCGGGCCGGATTGGATGGCTTTGGTGCAATTATTGATCGGGGCCATCGCCTCCACCCTCGCCTTCGCCGCCGGACGGATCCGGTACCCGGAACCCAAACCCAAACCGGCCGCCGAGGCCGCCCCAAGCGGCAGCGCGGCAAGGGCCGCGAAAAAAATCAAGACCGACAGCCCGAAGCCCGAAGCCCGCCCGGTGCGGGAACGGATCCGCAGTGCCCTGAAGTTTTTCCAGAAGGGCAATCATGACGCGGAGATCAAGCTGGTGGGCACCGAGGAGCACAAGTGCCCCTATTGCCTGCAGGCGATCGCGCCGCGGGATCCGCGCGGGGTGGTGACGTGCCCGATCTGCAAGACCCGCCACCACAAGGATTGCTGGGACATCACCGGGATGTGCCAGGTGCCGCACTACCATTCGTGAATGGCTGAGACTGCTGGTCGAGTAGGGCTGAGCAACGCGAAGCCCGCATCGAGACCGGCATCATCGGATCGATTCGGTGGTCTCGATACGCCCGCTCGGCTTGCCGAGCGGGACTACTCGACCACCTGACTACAAGGAGCGCAACCTTATGCCCGACCTGCCTGTAACCATCGTACTCCCCAGCGGCGGCGCCCGCGCCGCCGAAATGCCCGACGACGCGCCGGTGCGCGACCTGATGGCGGAGCTCACCTCGCTCCTGAAACTGCCGACGGTCGGCCCCGACGGCCGGCCGATGGGCTACCGGATCGACAGCAAGGCGCTCGGGCGCGAGCTGCGCGAGGACGAAACCCTCGCCTCGGCCAAGATCCCGGCCAACGACCGCTTGATCCTGACCGCCGACATCACCGCGGGCGGCACGCCGCTCGACCAGAGCCCGCGTGTGCGGCGGCTGATGGCGGATTACGTCCTCCTGAAGGAGCTGGTCGCGCAAAGCAGCCTGATCACATTCGAAACCCGCGGCGTGCACGGCACCCCGGCCCCCGAGCGCTACATCATCACCTACAAATGCAAGGGCATCGCCGCGATCGACAAGCAGGGCCGCCCGAAGTTCGCGAGCATCCACCAGGTCCAGATCTACCTGCACAACCAGTATCCGCAGCGCTGGCCGGGGCTGCAGTGGCTGACACCCATCTGGCACCCAAACATACACCATCTGAACAAAACGGTGTGCATCGACGCCGCCTGGTGGCCGGCCAGCCGCTCGCTGGACCGGCTCGTGATCATGCTGGGCGAGATGGTCCAGTACAAGAATTTCCACGACGATCCCACCAAGCCGCCGTTCCCGTGGGACGCGGACGCCGCCCGCTGGTGCCGGGCCTACCGCGCCGCGCATCCGGGCGCCTTCCCAGTCGACACCCGGGAACTGCTGCGCCCGGGAAGGGTCAAGGTGAAGCAGGAAACCGCACCGCGCATCCGCCTGAAATAGGAAGCCCGCCCGAAAAGGAGACGCCCTATGAAGATCATCACACGGAATCCACAGGAAGAAACCGGAACGCAACCGGAATTCCTTTTCCTCAAACTCAAAGGCTATGCCGAGAGCAAATGGAGCGAGAAGAATCATCTCTCGTTTATGGAATTCGATCCTTCCTTTTGCATTCCCAGTGTGAAAACCGAGGAGCAGCTGAACCATCGTATCCAGGAACCGAGCAATCCATAATCGCGAACCATCTGAATGTGTCAAAGGAGATGACAAAATGGCAGACCAATCCGTAACCGTTGTTTTGCCCTCGGGCGGCTCCCGCACCGCGGAAGTCCCCAATGATGTGCCGGTCAAGGAACTGATCCCGGAACTCACCACCTCGCTGGAACTGCCGACCACCGGCCCGGATGGACGGCCGATGAGCTACCGGATCGACAGCAAAGCCCTGGGCCGCGAACTCCAGGAAGAAGAGACGCTGACCTCGGCCCAGGTGCCCGTCGGCGACCGGCTGATCCTGACCGCCGACGTCACCGCCGGCTGAGCCGCGCCCGGAATGGAAATCCCGCGCGTACGACTAGGTCCACCGGAAACCCAAGGCCCGAGCCCCTCGCGGATGCCGCTGGCTCGGGCCCGGCGGTGGCATTCGCCGTTCGACCAAAACGGAAAAAAGGCCGCGGTCTCGGTGTTCCTCACCCAGCCGGCGTTCGTGCGGACCTGTTCCCTGGCCGGAAGGGATATGGAAAACGAAGTCGGCGGAGCGCTGATCGGCCTGTGGCGCGTGGACCGGAAAAGCGGGGAGCAGTACATCGTGGCGGACGCCGCCCTCCCCGCCCGCCACACCCGCCAGGGCAGCGCCTTCCTGACCTTCACCCAGGATACGCTGGTCGCGCTGCATCAGGAAGCGGAAGACCGCTACCCGGGCCAACGGATCGTGGGATGGTTTCACACGCATCCGCGGATGGGCGTCTTCCTTTCCGATTACGACCTGTGGCTGCACACCCACTTCTTTCCGGAACCCTGGCAGGTGGCGCTGGTGATCGAGCCCGTCAGCCAGATCGGCGGATTCTTCGTTCGCACGGAGGACGGGAAGCTCGACAACCACGAATACTTCGGGTTCCGGGAGATCCTCGGACGTTCGGGGAGGAGCCTGGTGTATTGGAGAAACATGGAACCGGAGACTTCGCCGGAGGGAACGGCGCCGCCGGCACCGATGGAAGGAGAAACAAACCATGAATAGAAAAATACGGACTTACAACTACGCCGTGCTGGGGGCGATCGGCGGATTGATCGGCTGGCAGATCAGCAACCTGATCGGCCTGTCGTTCACCGGCAACTTTTACCTGAGCGAAGTCATCCTTGGCGCGTTGATCGGCCTCTCCGTGGGGCTCCTGATCGGCATTGCCGAGGGTTTGTTCACCCGCAACTGGGCAAAAATGCTGCGCTCCGGATTAATCGGCGCCCTGCTTGGGCTGATGGCCGGAGCGATCGGGCTGCCCTTCGGGGAGATGCTGTTCCAGCTCGTCGGAGCCGGATTAATCGGCCGCGCGCTGGGATGGGGCTTCTTCGGCCTGATGATCGGTCTGGCGGAAGGGCTCACCGGCGGCGCCCAGATGTGGAAAGGCGCGGTGGGGGGCGCCCTGGGCGGGTTAATCGGAGGATTGCTTCTGGAAGCCGCACGTTCGGTGGGGAGCCCGGCCTTCGGCAAGGCGCTCGGCCTGATCCTCCTGGGGGCTTCGGTCGGCGCGCTGATCGCGCTGATCATCGTCCTGCTCTCGCGCGCCTGGCTCGAGGTCACGAGCGGCAAGCTGCGCGGGACCGAGTTCATCCTCGATAAGTTCATGAAGAAATCGGGGCCGAGCGTAATCCTCGGATGCGACGCGCTCAAGGCCGATATCGTCTTCCCCGACCCCGACATCGATCCGCAGCACGCCATGCTCACCGGAACCGGCTCGCATTTCCTGATCAAGGATATGAGCAAGGGCGGAACCTTCCTCAACAACCGGAAGGTGCAAATGACGGAACTGGCGGACCGCCAGACTCTGCGCCTGGGCAATACGGAAATGATCTACCACGAAAAGAGGTGACCCATGGACGGACTGCGCAAGAAAATTCCGATGCTGCTCCTGTCCGCGCTGCTTGCGGCGCTCGCCGCCCCGGCCGTACCGGCCCTGGCGCAGGATACCGAGCCGCTCGAAGTAACCATCACCCAGGTCGACACGTCGGCGTTCCCGACGGTGAAGGTGTACATCTCGGTCACCGACAGCGCGGGTGAGCCCGCCCCGGTCGACCTCGACCGCATCCGGCTGTACGAAAACGGCAAACTGATCACGCCGACGGATGTCAGCGGGATCGGCGACAGCGCGCCGCTGACTACCATGCTGGTAATGGACGTCTCCGGCAGCATGGCGTATGAGCAGAAGCTGGAATCCGCCAAGGCGGCGGCCATCGCCTACGTCAACCAGATGCGCCCGACCGACGAGGCGGGCCTGATCTCCTTCGACACCGAGATCACCTATGTCCAGCCGACCACCACCGACCACGAGGAGCTCAAGGCCGCGATCAACGGCCTCGCTACCGGAACCGACACGGCGATGTACGACGCGGTATATGAAGCGATCGACCTGCTCCAGAACGTCGCCGGCCGGAAGGCGATCATCGTTTTGACCGACGGGATGGATAACCGCTCGACCCACACCTCGGAGGAGCTGATCGAACGGATCGGCCCTGCCGGGCTTTCGATCTCGACCATCGGGCTCGGCGACCCGGCAAAGAAGACCGCAACCTATGCCGGGATCGACGAACCGGCGCTGCAGGATCTGGCCGGGCAGGCGGGCGGGACATACGGGTATGCCAACGATCCGGAAGCGCTGCGCAAACTCTACGAGCAATACGGGCGCGCGCTGCGGAGCGAATATGTGATCACCTACACCTCGCCGGCCGCGCTGCGCGACGGGGTGAACCGATCCTTGAGCGTACGGCTTTCGGAAGACCTGCCCTCGGTCCCGGGTGAAAGCAGCTTCAATCCCGGCGGGCTTGTTCCGGAAGTGGCAACCTCGCCTTCGGCCAACTGGATGCTGTTCTTTGGCCTGCTGATCCTGCTGGCTGTCTTGCTGATGGCGCCGATGGCGATCCAGTGGGCGGCGGCGCTCGTGCAAGGCGGCGGGAAGACGCAGAAGCCCGTTAAAGCGCCGGCGGCAAAGATCAAGTTAAGCGAAACCAAGAAATCATCGGCGGGC
>CAZYSF010000320.1:0-7181 GCA_964649635.1 uncultured Anaerolineales bacterium
TCCGGCCCCGGGACCGGGCGGCCGGTACTATCAAACAGCACCCAAGTGCCCGAATGTGTTCCGGAGGAAGCCGGCGCGGAAAGCGTCAGCGCCAGATCGGCCGAGTCGCCCGGTTGGATCGCGCCTGAGAGCGGGAGGTACAAGGCGCCGCCAAACGTTTCGCCGCCGCCGAACCGCAAACCGTACCCGGCCGGTGACCAGGCGCAGCCGCCGCTGTTTGTGATTCGCCACACTTTTGTGAATTCCTGCGGGCCCGCAAAGCGCGTCCCGGCGGGAATGGTGACATCGGCGATGAATGTTGCACCGGGCGCGCAGGCGCCGTAATCGGTTCCCGCCGGGGCGTTTCGCCAGGTCGGCCAGCGGTCCGTGGTGAGATTATTGGTCAGCCGCAGTTCGCCCGTCCCGTCGATGTTGATGATGTAGATCTCATAATTGCCGTCGTTGGCTTCGTGGCGGGTTGAGGTAAAAGCGATCTGCATCCCGTCCGGCGACCAGGCCGGGTCAAATTCGCTATTGGGATCGGTGGTGACCCGGACCACGTTGGTCCCGTCGGCATTCATGCGGAAAATATCGCGCGGCCCGACGGTATCGGTCCGGCTTCTGCCGGAGAAAGCGATCTGCCGGCTGTCCGGCGACCAGGCCGGTCCGTCTTCGTCGGAATCCGGCGTATTGGTCAGGCGCGCCAAACCGGTGCCATCCGGATGAATGACGTAGATATCTTTGATTTGTTCGGAGGGATTGTCGTAGTACGAGAAGGCGATCCACGCCCCGTCCGGCGACCAGGCCAGATCGGTGGCGTTGGGCGGGATGCCCGGGATCCGCACCGGCGCCGAACCCGGCAGCTCGACGGTATACGCGGTCCAGGAGCCGGTTTCATGCGTCGATACGAAAGCCACGCGGCCTCCATCCGGAGTCCAGGCCGGGCCGTCGGCAAATCCGTGGAACAGTTCGACCGGCGGCGAGCCGGCAGGGCGGCCGCCTTCCAGCCGCACGTCCATCATCGCGATCCCGCCCCCGTCCATGCTGATATCCTCGCGCATCGCAAGGCGCTGCTGGTCGGGCGACCAGACCGGCCGGTAGTATTCGCCCCCGGATCCCGCGGTGAGATTGGTCACATTGCCGGTCTGCAGGTCCATCAGGACGACTTGCGAATCGCCCGTAAAGGTCGAGGAGCCATACGCAATCTGCCCGAGCGGAGAAGGGATGGGGGTCGGGGTGGGCGTGACGGTTGTGGCCGGCGTCGGGGTCGGTCCGGTTTCCGGCGTGATGGTCGTGCGCGGGCCGCAGGCGAAGGCAACCGCCAGCAGCAGGAAGAGGATCGAATATTTCCGAAAGGATTGGACCATCGTTTACGACTCCTTCGGAGTTCTTCCCGGTCCGGCCGGTTCGAATTGCAGCGGGCATCCGCCGCCGCATTCGGCGAGCAGCGCGCAGGCGGAGCACTTCGCCGGAACGTTACGCCGCTCGCGCAGGGAGCGGGAAAGATCATGATCCCAGATCGCGGACCATTCGTCGCGCAGTAAATTTCCGAGCGGCTGGTAATACGACTGGCATGGCAGCACGCCCCCGTCGGGCTCGACGCACATGTTGTAGAGCGCGGCGGTGCAGCCTTTCACACCCAGCTCGTTCTGAACCGGATCCAGCCGGCAATATTCGGTCGGGGTGTACCAGATCAGCCGCTGATGATGCGCATCGGTGTGGCCGCGGGCGAGGGTCAGGAGCGGCGTCAGTTCCTCTTCGCGCAACCCGGTGCCGACGGTTGCGCCGCGGCCGGAATAAATAAGCGCGTTCAATCCGACGGTCGGGACTCCGGCGGCGGATAGAAACCGCAGTGTCTCCGCCAGCCGCGGGCTGTTGGCCCGCAGCAGGGTGGTGTTGGTCATCACATACAGCCGCGTTTCGAGCGCATGGCGCAGCCCGGCGACGGTCTGGGCCCACGCGCCGACCGCCCCGACGAGTGAATCGTGCACGCCTTCATCGTGGCTCTCGAGCGTGATCTGGACATGGTCGAGCCCGGCATCGACCAGCGATTGCAGAAAATTCCGGTCGGCCAGGCGCCGGCCGTTGGTGTTCAATCCGGTGATCTGCCCCTTTTGTTCGGCATAAGCGATCAGTTCGGGCAGGTCGCTGCGCAGGGTGGGTTCGCCGCCGGTGAAGACGATGTGCGGGACGCCGAGATCCCACAGCCGGTCGATCATCCCTTTCCAGTCCCCGGCGGGCAGTTCCGGGAAGCTGCGCGGGCGCGCGTTGTAGCAGTGCGCGCATTCGTTCTGGCAGCGGTAGGTCAGCGCCAGATCCATGCGGTACGGCGCGCTGGGGGTATGGCTGAACGGCGCGCGGATATCGAGTTCCCGGTCGCACACCGGGCAGGCGCCGTCCGGGCGGGTGAGCGCATCCACCTGCGCCGCGAGCGCCGTGAAATCCTCCCGGGCGCAGGTTTCCGAGATTCGGTATTCCCGGGCGATGGCCCGCCCGGCGTCCTGCGGGCTTACCCCTTCCAGCGCCAGATACGCCATCTGCGCGGCGGTCGGATTGAGGTGCAGGATGCGGGCGGCGTCGACGACGAGCGTGCCGTGGCCGTCGGCATCCACCCGCAGGTGCGAGCGGCTCCGGCCGTCCGCCTGGCGGCGTTCGTAATGATAGAGGCCCGGTGCGGGCAGGGCGGGCGTTGCTTTCCTCGATGGCGAGGGCCGGAGAAACCGCAGGGGCTGCATCGTCCTAGCGGCCGCCCCCCGCGCAGGCGCAGGCGCATCCGGCGCAGGCGCAGGCACACGCGCAACTATGGCCCCCGCCGCCGCCGCTGCGCCAGCCGCCGCCGGAGGAGGTGGACGCCGGGGCGGGATTGGTTTTCGAGGTGACCTTGCTGGTGAACCCGGTCAGATCGCCGATCGCGTTCTTGGAGAAGGACTGCACGCCGCCGACGACCGATGCGGCGAAATCGGCTCCCGGCAGATGCGGAAGCGAGATCGAGCCGCCGCGCGTCGGCCCGATCGACGGGGCCGATGCGGTCCGGGCGCCGCCGCCGATGCCGGGATCGTACCGCCCCCACCAGATGGGAACGAAGACCGGGCCGCGGCTGAAGGTATCCCGCGAGCGGTTGTCGAAATCGCGGTCGAGCATCGTCCATTCGAGGTTTTCTTCGATCGCCTGGGCCTTTACCTCCGGGGTTCCGGCGGCCGTGACCTGGCCCCACGCTTTTTCGGCGATGCTTCGGTAATAATCGATGCTCTCTTTGCGGGAAAAGCCCTTCATCTTCTCCTGCAGGCTTTTGATCAGGTTGACCGTTGTTTCCTGCAGCGCCCGCGGCCGGAGGGCTTTGTTTTCCACTTGGAACGCCTTCAGAAAGTCCTTCTCGTACGGGTACAGCGATTCGGCGATGGGCTCGGTGATCTGTAATTTCAGCGGATCGCGCTCCATCACCGCGGCGGCGTTCTTCTTCACCAGCGCGAACAGGATCATCGTCAGGACCTTGTCGAGCGGCAGTTCCATCAGCAGCGCGGCCTCGACCGCGGTCAGGCCGCGTTTGATCCCGTGGCCTTCGATCGAAATTTTCGGCGGCAGGTACTGCTTCTTGCGCTTGTTCTCGGACCAGGCGCCGACGATGCCGAGCCCGACGATGAACACAAACACGCCGCCGATGCAGCCGCACGGCAGCAAGGCTTCCAGCACCGGGCCGATCGACTGGAAGAATTTCTCGATCGCCGATTGATGCACGATGGCGCTTTCCGGGACCACAGCAGCGGGGAAGGATGCCCCGAATTTATACTGGGTGGTCGCGTTGGCCGCCGTGCTGCGCCAGCGATAAGCGACCCGGCCCTCGCTGTCGAGGAAGGAATCCGGTTCGTCCGCGCCCGGCCAGTTGCCCGGCAGGTGATAGCGCGGATCGTCGGGCTGCACGCCGGGCGGCAGGTGGTAGGTCACCGTCAGGTCGGTGGTTCCGTGCACAAAGGAGGAATCGAACCAGGTGGGCGAAAAGACCGCGCTGGCATAATTGGAATCATTGTCGTCGGGGTAGAGAACCCGGTAGACCCTGCCGATGCGCACGTGAACGGTGCCGCGCTGGCCGCCGCGGATGCTGGCCGGCCCGAGGCCGATCGCCACGCCCGGATCGACATACGGCGATTCCTGGATGTCGGTGACCCTTCCGCCGTTGACTTCGGCCGTGACGCTGCCGAGGTCGTAATCCGAATTCGGAACCCCCACATCGACGTAGTCGATCGCATCCGCGCCCGAATCGTTGTCGAACACGAAGGTGTAATCGATCGTCAGGCTGCCGTCCGCGTTCCAGTAAACCTCAACATTTTCGACCGGAACGGAAAAGGAATAGGATTGCGCGGAGACGCCGATCGGAAAGGCGAATAACACGCCGAGCAGGAGGAGGGTCGACAGGATTTTTATTTTCATGGAATGTGCTCCGGACCGGAGAGCGCGGACGGGGACACAGCCCCGCACCGCCGTCCCCGGAGGGCCCGGCCGGATTGGCGGCGCGGGATTACCACTTGGGTTCTTCGGCCAGCTGATAGGACGTGCGGCAGAACGGGCAGGTGACCACCGGCGCGCCGGCGACCATCTTGATCGCGTCCGTCGTCAGGGCTCCGCCGCAGGATTTGCACTTGAGCGTATCCAGGTTGATGTTGGCGGGAAGGTCGATCTTGAGCGTGATGTTATCGGCCGGTTTGGGGGCGCCCGGCTTCCACGATGCCAGCACGATCAGCCCGAATCCGATGGCGGCGCTGACCCCGCCGACGCAGATCCATTCGGGTTGCGAGGTCTCGCCGAACGCGCCCCAGATGAAGAGCACTCCGAAGAAAATCAGGATTGCCGCAGCGATGTAACCGATGACCCGCAAAGCATTCATAGTGTCCTCTCGTAGGATCCGAAGTGTAGCATGAGCATCGGCGGGAAGCAAACCTCGGCCGTCGTCCGGCGCAAGGAAACGAAGCTCCCCGCTGGTGGGATCGTCTTGTCCGCGAACGCCCTTTGCCTTTTGCGGGGAAGCAGGGGTGATGGCGACGGGCCGAAAGGCGTTCGTCATTCCCGCGCCCGCCCTCGCGCCGTATCCCGGCTTGTATCTGTTCCATGAGCCGGGATGAATACGAAGCGGGGGTGTACTTGGCGGGAATTCCGAAGGCACTCCATCAATCGTGCTTCCCCGGCAATGAACGCCATCGTTAT
This sequence comes from uncultured Anaerolineales bacterium, assembly GCA_964649635.1. GTDB lineage: Bacteria > Chloroflexota > Anaerolineae > Anaerolineales > RBG-16-64-43 > JAFGKK01. The sequence continues at coordinate 5,176 of CAZYSF010000320.1, forward strand.
CTACGTGTTTTCATCCGCTTTCGTTTTAATTGGCGTTACATTGGATACCCGGGAATTAATCCCAATTTTATCCTGATGCCGGCTTTCAAAAAAGTCATATAATGTCGATAGAATGATATCCAATATCTCCGGACTTTCAGAAACAGGAATATTTAAAAAGGAGAAAGCATGGCTCAAGGCATCGATCTCGTAAAACTATTTTCGGCTGCGACCACGACGCTGGCGCAGAACAAGACCACGCTCAACCAGTCGGATACCTACAACCATAATCACGGCGATAACATGGTTGAGGTCTTCCAGGTCATCACCCAGGCCATGAAGGAGAAGAAGAACATCTCCCCCGCCGATCAACTGGAGTACGCCAGCCAGCTGCTGCGCCAGAGGACCCAAAGCGGCTCGGGCCAGGCCTATGCGTCGGGTTTGGAACGCGCCGCCCAGGCACTCGTCGGCCAGAACGTGACCAAAGACAATGCCGGGACGCTTATTAAATCCCTGTTCGGCGCGGAGCAGGTAAGCACTCCCCCGGCCTCCACCGGCGGGGGCGATCTGCTGGGCTCGTTGATCTCAGGTCTGGCCGGTGGCGGACAGCAGAGTGGAAACTCATTGGGGGGCTCGGATGGTTTGGATGTGGGCGATCTGCTCAACGCCGGTATGTCTTACCTGTCCGCCAAGCAGGCGGGCAAGGGCGATTTGGAGGCGTTGATGGGTGCGGTTGTGGGCTCAAGCGCCATCGGCCAGGGAGGCCGCTCGGAATCCGGAACATTGGTGGCGAATGCCCTGATGACGGCGCTCAGTAAAATGAAGTAAACCCCCAACCCCCGGCTTAAAACGCCGGGGATTTTTTTAATCTCGATTGAAATTAGGCAGGGCCGGGGGGATTTCGAAGGAGATCTCCACCAAGCCCGCCAATTCGCCATCTCGGTACCAGGGTGCCTGGTAAATCAGCTTTTTCTTCCCGTGCTTCTCGACGGTATAGACGTTGCTCGCGCGGTCGCGCATCAAGGCGCGGATTTTCTCCTGCGACTCCGGCGAATGGCAATCGTACAGGTTCGTGCCGATCAGGGCGCGCCCGCCGTCCTTGGCAAACAGCGCCTCGGCTGCGGCATTCATGTGGATGAGGATTCCCTCCGGGTCGCAGACGGTCACGGGGAAGGGGAAGTCGGCGGATATGAATGCATTGGATTGACCGGTTGTTTTCATAAGCTTACCCTTCTTTGATGGAGGTGACGATTGCGAATGCATCCCGTTCGGAATGGCTTGCCGGGCTGGAACGAGGGTGCGGACAAAACAAGGGCGCATTGTAAACCAAACGGCCCCCTTCCGGAAAATTCCCGCTGCGATTCAACCGGCCTCTGCCGGAATGAATCGCGAACGGCCGCGCAGTAATAAACCGGGAGGATGGCTTCGGAAGAAAACCGATCTGTGTGAATTTTTCTTGTAATCGCTTGAAAAAAGACTCCCGGTAACATCCGGGAGTCTTCCACATAGTAAGCGCCCCGCGGGGAGCGTATCCGACTGCATCGCCGATCAGGCCAACCACATCCATGAGAATGCCGTTATCTTCCCGGGCACCAATCCCACCAGGCATTTTGTTTCCCCCGCAGGCATGACGGCGCAGGCGGGGTGGATGCCGGGGAGCATGCCAATCAGATCTTCGCCGGTGTTGATTGGGACGTCGGTGCAGGATGGGACAGTGCAGTGATTCCCAATTCCGCTCCAGTATTGTTGATTGTTCGCATCGGCGCGGAAACGATAGTCGCCGTCGGGGAGAACGAAACTGGCATTCCCTTCGGCGTCGGTCTGGAAGGAAAGGCCGATGTAGTTGTCCTGATCGAAGGCGTGGACCCATATATTCGGCTTCGGCTGGCCGCCGTTGTTGGTGACGGTGACGACGACGGGAACATTGGTGGTGATGTCGTCGCTGAGACAGGCGGGGACGGTACAGGTCGGGGTGTATGGGTCTACACCGCTCCAGAATGCGGTGCCGCCCTTCATGGCGCGGAAGC
>CAZYSF010000321.1:0-5410 GCA_964649635.1 uncultured Anaerolineales bacterium
AAGAACAACAAAGCCGACCGTGCGCTCGATAATATCATCCGGGCGCAGATCATCGACCCCACCATCCTGGAAGGCTATCTTGCCCTGGGCGAGGCGTACGACGCGCTGGAGCTATTTTCGCAGGCCGTCTCGCCGCTGGTCATCTACACCACCTACGATCCGGAGGAAATCCTCGGATGGCTGCGGTTGGGGGAGGCTTACACCGGCACCGGCCGGTACTCCGAGGCGGTGGAATCGTGCACGCATGCGGTGGATCTCGACATCAACTCGGTCCAGGCGCGGCTGTGCCGCGGCAAGGTGTACCGGATCATCGGCGAGTACAAGCTGGCGGTGGCGGACCTGCAGATCGCCTCCGACCGCGCGCCCAACTGGTATTACACCCAGTTCCCGTTCGGCTGCGCGCTTCTGGAGGCCGGACGGACCGACCTGGCGATCAAGACGCTGATCCGGGCGGTCGAGATGGCGGCCACCGTGGAAGAAAAAGCGGACGCCATGGGCTGGCTGGCGCTGTCGTACGAAGCCTACAAGAATGACGACCGCGCTACAGCCCTCTGGGAAGAACTGATGGAGATGGAAGGCGTTTCGGAATACTGGAAGACCGAGGCGTACGTTCATTTATTCGGACAGAACACGCCCACTCCGGGCGGAGCGGAAACCCCGGAAGAAACGCCGGAGGTCACTCCGGAAGATACGCCGGAGCCGACTCCCACGCGGAAGCCGTAAACCCGGGTTCCCATTTTTGACAGGTAAATCTCGCGCGTGGTACAATCCGCGCGCTCGGCGAGGCTTGCCCGCAGTATCGAGGAGGGATGGCCGAGTGGTTTAAGGCGGCTGTCTTGAGAACAGCTGTGGGGGCAACCTCACCGGGGGTTCGAATCCCTCTCCCTCCGCCTTTGCCTTGGGGAGGTGCCGGAGTGGCCGATCGGGGGCGCCTGCTAAGCGCTTGTAGGGCCTTTAAAGCTCTACCCAGGGTTCGAATCCCTGCCTCCCCGCCTGGACGGTGATGCATAAGGCGGACCGTCGGTTTTTTTGTGCGCTCGTAGCTCAGTTTGGATAGAGCACTTGCTTGCGGAGCAAGGGGTCGCGTGTTCGAGTCACGCCGGGCGCGCCTGGTTTTTCAAGAAGAAGCCGCAAAGTGAATGCCGCGATCGCGCGGCATTTTTCTTTTTAATCCCTCACCCCTAAAGGGCTGTCTAAAAAGGCCAATGGAACAACCAAGTGATCGTCATGCCCGCGTGTGCTTAGCGGGCATCCACTCCTGCAAATCCTGGATTTCCGCTGAGAACACGCGGGAATGACGACCTACTGAGGCAGGGAATCATCCCCTGAAAAATCCGTTTTTTCACTTTTTGGAAAGACCCGAAGTAGATCCCGTTTCCCTGCATCAGCTGGGAGAACCCGTCCCGGAGTGCAGCGACAAAGGGACGGATGAGGGGTTTCTTCCATGCTTCGTCGTGTGCTAGAATCCATTCCTGCCGTGAAAGGGAAGGGGAAACCACGGTATTCCGGAGAAAATGTGAAGTTTTCCAAAATCTGCGTCGTGGGTCTGGGTTATATCGGTTTGCCTACCGCCAGTACGTTTGCCGCGAACGGGGCCAGCGTCGTCGGCGTGGACGTTAATCCGCATGTTGTGGAAACCCTCCAAAACGGAGGGGTGCATATCCAGGAACCGGGATTGCGGTCGATCGTCGCGGCGGCATTCCAATCCGGTCATCTGACCGTCGTGACCAAACCGGTCGAAGCCGACGCGTTTATCATCGCCGTGCCGACCCCGATCCATCCGGATAAAACCGCCGACCTTTCCTTCGTCACCGCCGCGGCGGAATCGATCCGTCCCGTTCTGCGGAAGGGCAACCTGGTCGTGCTGGAATCGACGTCGCCGCCGCGCACCACCCAGGATATCGTCCGGCCGATCCTCGAACAATCGGGCCTGGCCGCCGGAAAGGATTTCCATCTTGCTTATTCGCCGGAAAGGGTCCTCCCGGGCCAGATCCTGCGCGAGCTGATCGAGAATGCGCGCGTCATCGGCGGCATTGACCAGGCTTCGGCGGAGGCCGGGCGCGAACTGTACGGCATGTTCGTCCGCGGCGAGATCATCCTGACCGATGCCACGACCGCCGAGACCGTGAAATTGATGGAGAACACATACCGCGACGTCAACATCGCCCTGGCGAACGAGCTGTTGCGTCTGGCGGAGCGGTACGGCGTGAACGTGTGGGAGGCGATCGCCATCGCCAACCGCCACCCGCGGGTGGAAATTCTCAACCCGGGGCCGGGAGTCGGCGGCCATTGCATCAGCGTCGATCCCTGGTTCCTTGTTGAATCCGCGCCGGAACTGACGCCCCTGATCCGCACGGCCCGCGAGGTGAACGATTCCCAGCCGGAGTATGTCGTCCGCTATCTCGAAAAGGCCGTCGGGAATCTTTCCGGCCGGAGGATCGCCGTCCTGGGCCTGACCTACAAGGCGGATGTCGACGATATCCGGGAAAGCCCGTCGCTCGAGATCGTCCATCTGTTGGACCGGCGCGGGGCGATCGTATCCTCCTTCGATCCGCTGGCGCCGGCGTTGACTCTGCCGGGCAAACGGGCGCCGACTCCCGAGGAAGCCGCGGACCAGGCCGACGCGCTGCTGCTCCTGGTCGGGCATAAGGAAATCCGCGCGCTTCAACCCGGGCAATTCATCCGGAGGATGGCCGTTCCGCTCGCCGTCGACTGCCTGCACGCTTGGGACCGCGGGCAGTGGGAAGCGGCCGGCTTTACCTTCTTTCAATTGGGGGATAGGCACGGACGGTTGCAGGGCAGCGCCGCCCCATGACGCGCCGCAAAGTCCTTTCCATAATTGGCACCCGGCCGGAAGCGATCAAGATGGCGCCGGTCATCCGCGAGCTTGCCCGGCGCGGAGAAAAATTCACAAACCGCGTTTGCGCCACCGCCCAGCACCGGGAAATGCTGGACCAGGTCCTGCGGCTGTTTGAAATCCGCCCCGATCACGACCTCAACCTTATGCGCGACAACCAGACCCTGGCGCAGCTCACCGCCGCGGCCATCACCGGCCTGGATGCGGTTGTGCGGCAGGAGGCTCCGGATTGGATTCTGGTCCAGGGGGATACGACGACCGTCCTGGCCGCGGGCTTGGCCGGTTTCTATCACCGCATCCGGATCGGCCATGTGGAAGCGGGCCTGCGCAGCGGGCAGAAATACCAGCCCTACCCGGAAGAGATTAACCGGCGCCTCGCCGGTGTCATCGCGGATGTGCACTTCGCGCCGACCGAGGAGGCCCGCCAGAACCTGCTGCGGGAAGGGGTGCCGGGGGAGGCGATCCGCGTCACCGGTAATACGGTCATCGATGCGCTGCAATACGCCGCCGGAAGGCCTTTCGATATTTCGCACAGCCCGCTGGCCGGAATCCCGCCTCAAAAACGCTGGGTGCTGGTCACCGCCCATCGCCGGGAAAATTTCGGCGCGCCGCTGGAACGGATCTGTGAAGCGCTGCGCGAGCTGGCCGGACGGTACGCCGGAAAGATCCAGCTGATCTATCCGGTGCATCTGAACCCGAATGTGGAAAAGCCCGTCCGGAAAATGCTCGGACAGATTGAAAACATCTCACTCCTGCCGCCGCTGGAGTATCTCCCGATGGTGCATCTCATGAAGCGCTGCGAAATCGTACTGACCGATTCGGGGGGGTTGCAGGAGGAGGCGCCGGGATTGGGGAAGCCGGTGCTGGTGTTCCGCGAAGTGACCGAACGCCCGGAGGGAATCCGCGCCGGAACGGTCCGGTTGGTCGGTTCGGATACGGCGCGGATCGTGGAGGAGACGTCCAGGCTGCTGGACGACCGCAACGAGTACGAACGCATGTCGAAAGCCATCCAACCCTACGGTGACGGCCGCGCAGCCCCGCGGATCGCCGATATCCTGGAGGAGAGCCTATGAAGATCCAACCGAAAATCCTCATCCTGATCCTTGCCGCCGTGGCGGCCGCCGCCGCGCTGGCGGCCACGCAGGGGGCCGTTCTGGGAGACGATCCATGGTCCGCGGCCGTCTTCTGGCCGAATTTCCTGGTGTTCGTCATCCCGATGATTTTGGGGTTCGGGTTGATTGAACTATGCAACCGCCTGTTCCTGGCGGGCGAGGGAGGCGCCTTCGCGCGTACGTGCACCTGGTGGGCGCTCGGATCACGGCTGGCTTTTCTGATCCTTGCCCCGGTCGCGATGCTGTTGTGGGGGTACTCCTCCAATCGCGATCTGAAGGGCCTTATCCAGCGGGATGCCATCAATGCGGTCGATACCGCCTGGTACGCATCCCAGCCCGGCAATTCCCTGATCGACTCCTTTCGCCGCGGGCCTGGCGATAATACCGGCGGTATCACCACGGCGGGCATGGTTGTATTCCGGCTGCTAAGCCCGGGTCAGGAGCGGACTCTCTTGCTGGGCTTGTTCGCCTCGGTGCTGACTTCGCTCACCGTCATCGCCGTATATCGCTTGGGCAGGGGATTCTTCCCGCCGGGTGCCGCCAAGGTGGCGGCGGTGATCGCGGCGGTTTACCCCGAAGCCGTGATGATCGGCTCATCCCACCAGCAGCTGGGATACATCACCCTGATCTTCAGCCTGGGTTTACTGGCGTTGGCGGCCATCATCCGGAATGCGGAACCGGTTCCTGGCGATCCGGCGCTGCCGAAGCGGCGCGATGCGGTCATCCTGCTAGTCCTGACGATCGTCCTCGGTTTTTTCACGGCCATTAAATTCTCGATCCTCGGGATCCTGTGCGGTCTGGCATTCGCCCTGTGGCTTTCCGATCCGAAAAAGCGGATTGGGCGGATCCTGTGGATCGGCGCCGGGGCGGCGGTGGCCGTGCTGGTCGTCATCCGAATCCTCTCCGCGTTTGATGTCATCCCATCCGCTTGGGATGTTCTGTTTCAACAATACCGGTACCTCTACAGCATGGCGTGGGACGAGTTCGATAAATTGAAGGCCGCGGGCGGAGGAGACTTCTTCCAGACCGTGCTGATGACCATGGAAAAAGGCCCTGCCTTCATCCTCGCGGCCGTCTACGGCCTGGTCCGGCCGGCGCTTCCCGCCGCGATCGGGTACCGCAATGCGTCCGCGGAGGGCGGCTTCTTCTGGCAGCTTTTGAATTTCTACCGCAGCCTGGGGTGGTATCTTCTTCTGCCGGTGTTGCTGTACGGGACGCTGAAAAGCCTGCGCGGCATCCTCGCCCGCAAACCGGAAACGATCTTCATGCTGATCTTCTGGATCGTCGCGCTGGTTGGCTCCTATCGGGCGTTCGGCGACGAATGGGATAACCCGCGCTACCGGCTGTTCGCCATCGCCCCGATGGCGTTGCTGGCCGCCTGGGGGTGGATCACCCAGCGGGAGCAGAAGGACCCATGGTTCATGCGGATCGTGATCCCCTT
>CAZYSF010000322.1:0-2504 GCA_964649635.1 uncultured Anaerolineales bacterium
GTCGAAGCCCTGCGCTATCCTTCGGCGCTGGCGGGGGCGCTGACAGTCGGCGGGTTATACCTGCTCGTGCGCGCCATGTACAGCCACCGGCATGCGCTGGCGGCCGCCATCTTCCTCTCCGCGCTCCACCTGCACATGCACTTCAGCCGCCTGGGAGTGATGAACGTCTGGGATGGACTGTGGTACCTGATCACCCTGGGCGGATTGTGGTACGGCTGGCACAGCGGGAAGCGCGCCTATTGGATCTTCGCCGCGCTGGCAATGGGGATCGGCCAATATTTTTACGCGACCACCCGGACTCTGTTCGTGGCCGTGCCGCTCTGGCTGCTGGCGGCGACGGTCCTCGACCGGGGCGGCTGGAGGCGCAACCTTCGCAACATCCTGCCGGCGCTGGCCGCCCTCACCGCCGTGCTCCTCCCGCTGGCATGGTACGTGGCCACCCACATGGATCAGTACCTCGCCGATATCAAGACCAACTCCATCCTCGGGCCCTGGATGGAAGCCGCCATGCGGGATCAGGGGCTCCCAGCATGGAGAATCCTGCTCAAGCAGCTCGGGCTCGGGTTCGGCAGTTTTTTCAGCGTCAACCTTTCGTTCTGGTACCGTCCCGATGTGCCCATTCTGCGCACGCTGCCGGCCGTGTTCTTCCTGTTCGGACTGTCGATCCTCCTCCTGCGGCTTAAAGAGACGCGGACATGGGTCCCGGTGCTGTGGCTTGCCGCGTACGGGATGATCGTTTCCCTCAGTGAAAGCGCCCCCGCCGCGCAAAGGCTGCCCGGCGTGGGTGCCGCCATCGCGCTGGTGGTGGGTTTCGGCGCGGTGGAATTCGTATCGATCCTCTCGAATCTCTTCCCCGCCCGCAAGTGGGTGCTCGGGATCGCCGTCCTCGCCCTGGTCGGGTATATGGCAGTGGACGATCTTAGGTTTTACTTCGGGGAATACACGCCGAACAGCGTTTACATGGGCCGATATGATTTCGTCGGGGAAGGCGGAGAGGTCGCCAAGCAGCTTATCCTGCAACTCCGCGGCCGGACCGAGCCGTGGCAGGTGGTTTTTCTAAACAACCATCTCATGGGATTCTATTCAAACCCCGCGCTGCGTTACATGGTCCCCAACGGCACGGGAATGGACATCAACAATGCCTGGGGATCACCCGAGAACGAGCCGATCCCGGAGGGAAATGTATTCATCGTGATCATGCCGGGCCGCGAGGAGGAGATCCCGCTGATCCAGGCGGACTATCCCGGAGGCACCCTGGGGGAAGTCCGTGCGACGGACGGCAGCCTGCTCTATACCTATTATGAATACCGGCCGGATCGGTAACCGGACGAAAAGGACTCTTTCCGGGTATGACCATCCTTTCGCTCGAGTTTGTCGTCATCCTGTTGCTGCTGCTTGTGATCTCGGCGGCGCTCGACATGTGGTTGATCCGCGCCTGGAAGCGCACCCGGTCCGTCCATGTTCGCCGCGGCGGAAAAGCGCCGGCGCCGCTTGCCAAAGCGGCCCGCCGTCTGATGCAAAAATCGCCGGCCGCGCCCGGGGCGGGGACCGCCGTCATCCCGCTTCATAATCCCGGAGCGTCCGGCAACCCGCATCCGAAGGGGGAAACCCCTCAAGTGGAGGTAGTGGCTTTGAAAAGAGAATCGCGCAAATCCGCGGGTAAGCGCGGGGCTAAGGGTGCCGTACAACAGGCGGCCCTTTCCGTCCCCGGCAAATCCGGCCGCCTGGCGCACGTCAACATCTCGATGGACCTGCCCGAAGGCGAGAGCATCCGCCTGACGCTGGAGTCGGTCGGCGGAGGGAAGGTGCTTCCGAAATCCGGGAAGAGCGCCGGCGCGGCGGATGAGGCTCCGGCATCCCGGCCGGCGCTGATACCGGCCGCGTGGGGAACATCGATCGGCAATGCGCTGGCCTCCATCGCCGCGGAAATCCGGACCTCGGGCCGGTCGCTATTTGCCCTGGCGCTGATCCTCTACCTCGCAACCCGCCTGATCGGCCTGGTCGAATGGCCGATCTACTTCTTCACCGACGAAGCGGTGCAGACCAATTTCGCCGCCGAACTGGTGGACCGCGGATTCGTGTGGAATGAAACGGACATTATTCCGGTGTTCTTCGAGAACGCCGGCCAGTACGAGATGAACTTGAGCGTCTACGTCCAGCTCATCCCCTACCTGATCTTCGGGAAGTCGGTCTTCATCACGCGCGCCGTTTCGGTGCTGATCACACTGCTGGGCATGGCGGCCCTGGGCTGGATCCTGCGGCGTGCCTTCCACCTGCCGTATTGGTGGAGCGGCGTGCTCCTGCTTTCGATCGTCCCGGTCTGGTTCCTGCATTCGCGGACCGCGTTCGAGCCGGGCGAGTCGATCGCCTTTTACGCGCTGTTCCTGTACTTTTACATGCGCTACCGGGAGGATCGGCCCTGGATGCTGCTGCCGGCGCTCATCTTCGGAGCGCTCTCGGCCTACACCTACAGCCCGTCGCAGGTCGTGGTCGCCGTCGCAGGA
>CAZYSF010000323.1:0-16377 GCA_964649635.1 uncultured Anaerolineales bacterium
TGGCCGGCGCCGGGGCGTCGGCCAGTCAGTAACCACTCGTCAAGCTTGCCGGCACGCAAGGCCGGTGAATTAGTGCGGGGATCCGATCCCCCACGGGAGAGAACACCATGGCAAGAATTTTCGATGTCGTCGAATACCCGGATGAGATGCGGGATGAAATCGTGCATCGCTTCCCGGAAACCGGATTTGGGGATTTCCGGATCGGTTCGCAGGTGATCGTCCGCGAGGCGCAGTCGGCCGTGTTCTTCCGCGACGGCCGGGCGTTGGATACCTTCAAGGCCGGGCGTCACACCATCACCACCGCCAACGTCCCCTACCTGATCGACCTGATCGGCAAGGCGTTCAACGACCGCACGCCGTTCACGGCGGAAGTGTACTTCGTCTCGATGCGGGAATTCGCCGACCAGAAGTGGGGCACGGCGCAGCCGATCATCATCCGCAACCCCGGCATGGGGTTGGGGGTCGCGCTGCTGCAGGGGTTCGGCTCCTACTCGTTCCAGGTGGCCAATCCGCAGCAGTTCGTGGCGCAGATCGTCGGCACCACCGGCGCCTATTCCACCGCGGACATCCAAGGCCGGCTGCGTGCGATCCTCATTTCCAAGCTCGCGGACCTGCTCGGGGAGACGGCTTCGAAGAAGGACGTTCCGTCGCTGATCGGCCTGACCGAGGAGATCGGCGCGGGCGTACGCGCCAAAGCCCAGGACGATTTCCAGGCCGTCGGCCTGACGCTGAAATCGTTCTACATTGAGAACATCAAACCGTCCGACAAGAGCGCCGAGGAACTGCGGGCGATGGGCATGCTCGACATGGCCACCTACACCCAGCTGCAGGCCGCCGACGCGATGCGCGATGCGGCCAAGAATCCCAGCGGCGGGGCGGGCCTCACGGCCGGGATCGGCGCCGGGATGAGCATCGGCCAGGTCATGGGCGAAGCGCTGAAACAGGGCGCGGCCGGCGGAAGCGGACTCGCGGGCGCGGGTGCGGCAGCCGCCGCCGGCGCGGCGATGTCCGACGTGATGACCGTCGAGGATGTGGCGAAAATCCTCAAAGCGAGCGAAGAGGACGTGCAGGCGCTGATCGCCAGCGGCGAGTTGAAAGCCAAGAAAGTCGGCAAAGGATTCCGGATCGGGAAAGCCCAGCTCCAGGATTACCTGAGCAAGTAAATTTTTCCGCCGACGCAAAAGGCTCCTTCGAAAATGAAGGAGCCTTTTTTATTAGGGTGGGAGGTTAGGATAGTGCCGGCCGTTTCCGGGTCAGACTGTACACCAGCACGGCGAGCACCAGCACCGCCGTCGCCAGCGCGCCGATGACGAGCGATTTGGCCGCCGCTTGTTTCACGGCGATGCCAACCAGCGCCCAGACGATTACCAGGTTATAGGCGATATCCCGGCGGGTGAGGCTCATCAACCCGGCGATCACCAGGACCGCGCCGAACAGGATCAGCGTCCAATCCCGGGCGGCGATCCCGAAGCCGTCCCAATTCAGGAAATAAAGCACATCGGTGACGTTGGCGATCGTGGCGGCCGTGATCCAGCCCAGGTAGATGCTGAAGGGCACGCGCACCGCCCACATCTCCGCGGCGGAGACCTGCGTCCGCCCGATCCCCAGATCCAAATAGACGAGGATCAGCAGGACCAGCAGGGAAATCATGACGACGAGCGTCAGAAGGAATTGTTCATAATGCCAAAGGAACAACCAGACGCAGTTGGCCAATCCGGCGAAGGCCGCCACGTAGCCGGTCTTCCGCATCCGGGGATTCTCGCGCTGGGCGGGCAGCGCCTGGAAGACGGCATACGCGATCAAGCCAATGTAGATGAGTCCCCAGATCGAGAACACGTACCCGGCCGGGACGAAGTACACATGAAATTGGTCCGAGATCTGGGCGGTGGACAGGCCGTTGAAGGGCAGGGCGTTGGCGAGGACGTTGACCACCAGCGTGGCGAGCACGGAAATCACGACGATAACTTGCCGAAGGGTATCTTTCATGGGTGACCTCCAGAAGGCGGATGATTTCACTATTAATATACATCTGATTGGTAATTGCCGACCTAACCCCCTTCCCTATCTGCTTTCTTGAAGAAGCAAGAGAGTCCTGATCCCTTCCCCCTTCCCTTAAGGGAAGGGGGAAGGGATTTTGCATAGCATTTTACTCAGAGAAAAGGGAAGTAGGGTAGGGGTTAGGTCGGATTTTCCCCTCCTCTGTCCTCCCCCGTCAGCTAAAGATGGCGATACGGCTGACGGGGGAGGAGGAGGGGGGTCAGCTCAGCTTTTCCGTCAGGATGGGTTGTTTGGCGGCGCGGACTTCATCCAGCCGCCCGACGGGGGTGTTGTGCGGGGCTTCGTGCAGCAGTTCGGGATGCGAGTGCGCTTCTTCGGCGATCTTCTTCATCGCGTCCGCAAAAGAGTCGAGCGTTTGCTTGCTTTCGGTCTCGGTCGGTTCGATCATCAGCGCGTCCGGTACGATCAGGGGGAATTTAACCGTCGGCGGATGGACCCCGTAATCGATCAGCCGCTTGGCGATATCGCCCGCGCCCACCCCCGGCGCATCCGCCCAGCGCCCCTCGGCGACGAACTCGTGCATGCAGGTGCGCTCATGCGAAAGCTTATACGTGCCTTTCAGGAGCGCGCGCAGGTAATTGGCATTCAGGACCGCGGTCTCGGCCACCTTTCGCAGCCCGTCGGCTCCCAGCATCCGGATGTAGGTGGCGGCGCGGACAAGGACGCCGAAGTTGCCGTTGAAGGCGCGCATCCGGCCGATGGTTTTAACCGGTGTGCGGAATCCGTACAGCGGCGGATCCTCGTCATTGCCCGCTTCGGTCATCCCGACCAAGGGCGCCGGGAGGAAATCCGCGAGCTTCGCGGTGGCGCCCACCGGTCCGGAGCCCGGTCCGCCGCCGCCGTGGGGGGTGGAGAAGGTTTTGTGCAGATTGAAATGCATGACGTCGAATCCGAGGTCGCCGGGCCGGACGATACCCAGCAGCGCGTTCAGGTTGGCGCCGTCGCCATAAAGCAGCCCGCCGCACGCGTGCACGGCTTCGGCCACCGCGAGGATGTTCTCCTCGAACAGGCCGAGGGTGTTCGGATTGGTGAGCATCAGGCCGGCGACATTTTCACCGCACAGCTTTTGCAGTTCCGCCAGGTCGATGTTGCCGTTCGCGTCGGAGGGCACCTCGACCGCTTCCATCCCGGCCATCGCCACCGACGCCGGATTGGTACCGTGGGCGGAGTTTGGGATGAGCATCCGCCGCCGGTTTTCCTGGCCGCGGTCGCGGTGGTAGGCGCGGATCATCAGCACGCCGGTCAGTTCGCCGTGGGCTCCCGCCGCCGGCTGCAGCGAGACGGCCGCCATACCGCTGATCTCGCACAACCATCCCTGCAGTTCATACATCAGCGCCAGGCACCCCTGGGCCGTTTCCGGATCCTGAAGCGGATGGACGCAGGCGAATCCCGGGAGGCGCGCCGTATCCTCGTTGATCTTGGGATTGTATTTCATCGTGCACGAGCCGAGCGGATAAAAACCCTTGTCGACCGAGTAATTCATCTGCGAGAGCCTGAGGAAGTGGCGGACGACGTCGGATTCCGCCAGTTGCGGAAGCGGCAGTTCGGTCCGGATCAGCGCGGGCGGAAAAGTCGTGGGGTCCACGTCGAGCGCCGGCAGGCTTACCCCGGCGCGCCCGGGGGAGGACAGTTCGTATATTGTCGGTTCGGTCATGAGCGTATCCTCACAGCGACTCCTCGGCCAGCGCTTCCGCCAGTTTGTCGATCTGCCCGCGGGGGGTCATCTCGGTGAAGGCCAGCAGCATGTGGTTGGCCAGGCACGGGTAATCCTGCCCGAGGTCGTATCCGCCGATGATCTCGGCGCGGTCGAGGAGGTTGCGGTTGATCTCCGCGACGGATTTCGGGCAGCGCAGCATGAATTCGTTGAAGAACGGAAAACGCGAAACCACCTGGAAGCCGGGGATGCGGGCCAGGCGTTCGGCGGCGTATCCGGCGCGGTGGTAACAGAGTTCAGCCGCCTGGCGCAGGCCGCGCCGGCCCATCAGGCTCAGGTAGATGGTGGCGGCCAGCGCCATCAATCCCTGGTTGGTGCAGATATTGGAGGAAGCCCGTTCGCGTTTGATGTGCTGTTCGCGCGCGGCCAGGGTGAGGGCGTACCCGCGGCGGCCCTGCCCATCGACCGTCTCGCCCGCGATCCGGCCGGACATCTTGTGCAGGTAGGCCTGGCGCGTCGCGAAGAATCCCAGATACGGGCCGCCATAGGAGAGCGGTATCCCGAGCGGCTGCCCCTCGCCGAAGACGATGTCGGCGCCCATGGCGCCCGGCGGTTTGAGCAGCCCGAGCATGATCGGGTTCACCGCCACGGCCAGCAGCGCGCCGGCGGTATGGACGATTTCCGCCAGCGAGGAAAGATCCTCGACCTCGCCGACGAAGGACGGATACGAGACGACCACCACCGCGGTGGATTCATCGACGCAGCCGGCCAGGTGCTTCGCCCGGCTGCGGGTTTGGAAGGCCGAGTAGGTTTCAGGCGTTTCGTCGCCGGCGAAATGCACTCCCGCGCCCTGAAGATAGGTGCGGATGGTCTGGCGGTACTGCGGGTGCAGCACCGGGGACAGCACCACCCGGCGCCGGCCGCGGGATTGATGCAGCGCGAGGATCACCGCCTCGGCCGCGGCCGTCGCGCCGTCGTAATGCGAGGCATTGGCGACTTCCATGCCGGTGAGCGCGGCGATCAGCGTTTGAAATTCAAAGATGGATTGCAGGGTTCCCTGGGAAATTTCCGGCTGGTAGGGCGTGTAGGCGGTGTAGAACTCCCCGCGCAGGAGCAGGTGGTTGATCGCGGCCGGAATGTAATGGTTGTAGGCGCCCGCGCCGAGGAAACAGGCCGTGCTCTGGGCGTGATGGTTGGCCTCCGCCCAATAACGCATTTCCGCCATGATCTCGGGTTCGGAGACGGCGGGCGGGAGTTTCAATTCGGGGAACCGCGCGGCTTTGGGGATCGCGGCAAAAAGATCCTCGGCCTGCTTCACGCCGATGACGCGAAGCATCTCCGAGCGTTCCGATTCGGTGTGCGGCAGAAATGGCATGCGGCCTCTCAGGGAACGGCGCTGCGCCGGACTGCGGAAACCTCCGCCGGGGGGCGCGGAGGACGCGAAGCGCGGGATGCGGCTTAGTGCTGGCGTCCGGCGCAGTAGGCTTCGTAAGTCTTCGAATCCATCAGCGAGTCGAGTTCGGCGGGATTGGCGAGCGTGAACTTCACCATCCAGCCCTCGCCGTACGGATCCTTGTTCAAGAGCTCAGGCGCGGTCGCCAGCGCCGCATTGATCTCGGTGACGGTTCCGCCGGCGGGAAGGTAGACTTCCGAGGCCGCCTTGACCGATTCGACCGAGGCGATCGGCTTGCCCTGCGCCAGGGCATCGCCCTTTTTCGCGAGCACTTCCACGTAGACGATGTCGGAAAGCTGCCCCTGGGCGTAGTCGCTGAGGCCCATGCTGCCCTGGGTTCCCTCGGCCCGGATCCATTCGTCGCTTTTGGTGTACTTCAGGTTCTTCGGGATATTCATTGCCGATACCTCCAAGAGATGGCCGATGCGCGGTCGGCGGTTATGCGCTGGGTGTTGATCCGCAGAGTGAAGAACGGCGGGGGATCTTCAAAGGAAGGAGAGGCGGAGTTCCCGCGCCGGGCGCTTATGGCGCAGGATAGCGGTCCCGCGCCGCCCGGACGCCGGAAGAAGTATCTCTCCCCGGCACAGGCGTGAAGCCTGATGGGATTCTAAAAAGCGGGAGCCGGAAAGTCAAGGCAGGAATACCGAAAAAAGGGGGAGTATAATCCTGTCTGCCCCTGCGCCGGCCGGAAAACACGCTTTCGGGAGCGGGCGGCGGAAGGGAATGGGCGGGAGGAGCCCTTTATTCACCCCATGACTGCGTCCACGATCCGAGTTCTGATCGCCAAACCCGGTTTAGACGGGCACGACCGGGGCGCCAAAGTCATCGCCCGCGCGCTGCGGGATGCCGGGATGGAAGTGATCTACACCGGCCTGCGCCAGACGCCCGAGATGATCGCGGACGCCGCGCTGCAGGAAGACGTCGACGTGATCGGCCTGTCGATCCTTTCCGGCGCGCACGGGACGCTGGTTCCGCGCGTGATGCTCCTCCTGCGGGAGAAGGGACTCGAACGCGTGAAGGTCTTCGTCGGCGGGATCATTCCCGATGCCGACATCCCCGACCTGAAAGCGTCGGGCGTTGCCGGGGTGTATGGGCCGGGGACGCCGACCGCAGAAGTGGTGAACGCCATCCGAGGCGCGCTGGGAGCGCCGCAACCCGGGTAACCCTCCACGGATGCCGACCCTGACCGAACGCATTGCGGCGGGTGACCGCCGCGCCCTGGCCACCCTGATCAGCCGGATCGAAAAGAATGATCCCGAAGCGCGGGCCATCCTCGGCTCCCTGCACGCGCGAACGGGGCGCGCGATGGTGGTGGGGGTCACCGGCGCGCCCGGCACCGGCAAATCCACGCTGGTGGCGGCGCTGGCGCGCACATTCCGCCGCGGAACAGCCGGGCATCCCCCGCGCACGGTCGGGATTATCGCGGTCGATCCGACCAGCCCGTTTTCAGGAGGCGCGATCCTCGGCGACCGGATCCGGATGAGGGACCTGGCGGGGGATGAGGGCGTGTTCATCCGCTCGATGGCCTCGCGCGGCCGGCTGGGCGGCCTTTCGCATGCGACGGATTCCACCGTGCGCGCGCTGGACGCGGCGGGTTTTGAAACAATTCTTATCGAGACGGTCGGGGTCGGGCAGGACGAGGTCGATATTGCCCGCCAGGCTCCCACCGTAATTGTGGTCGAAAGCCCGGGAACGGGCGACGACATCCAGGCGCTGAAAGCCGGGATCCTCGAGATCGCCGACATCCTGGTGGTCAATAAGGCGGACATGCCCGGCGCGGATTCGACGTTCGAATCGCTGTGCGCGATGCTCGGATTGGGCGGGGGGGAAGGCGGCGGCTGGAAGACCCCGCTGCTGAAAACGGCCGCGATAACCGGCGAAGGCGTGGATGCCCTCGCCGAAGCGGTCCATCGCCATCGCGCGCATCTGCGCGAAAGCGGGGAAGGCCAGCGGCGCGAACGCGAGCGGGCGGAGGCGGACCTGAGGGATCGCATCCGGGAGCGGCTGTTCGAGCGCTGGCGGTTGAGCGGAACGGCGGATCTGGCGGAGATGGCTCGCCGGATCGCCGCGCGCGAATGCTCGCCGGAGGAAGCGGCGGATGAGCTGCTGAAATAAGGGGAGGGGTAGAGAAGACGAAGGTCATTGCGAGGAGCGAAGCGACGAAGCAATCTTCTGCTTCTAATAATGGGGAGATTTCTTCGTCGGCCCGGCTCTGCCGGGCTTCCTCGCAATGACTCCTTGGAAGTGAACGGGATCAGCTATGGACTACTTCGGCGAAAAAATCCGATTACGCGCGATCGAGCGGGAAGACCTGCCGCGGTATGTGGCATGGTTCGGCGACGCCGCGGTCAGCGAGAATTTATCCACCCAATTGCCGATGGGTCTTGTGCACGAGGAACACTGGTATGAGGAAAATCTCAAGCTGCCCCTGGAACAGCAGGCGCTGGCGGTGGATGCAAAAATTGGCCGCGGCAAATGGGAGCACATCGGCGGCGCGGGATTTCACTTCATCGACAAGCGCAACCGGCTCGCCGAATGCGGCCTGCTCATCGGGCCGCGCAAGCATTGGCACAAGGGATACGGCCGGGATATTCTCCTGACGCTGTTGCGTTACGGGTTTGAGACGCTCAACCTCAACCGCGTTCAACTGTGGGTAATGGAGTTCAACGCACGCGCGATCCACCTGTACGAGAAGACCGGGTTCGTCCGGGAAGGTTCGATGCGGGAGGCGCATTTCCACAAGGGCCGGTACTGGGACATGCTCCTCTATTCCATTTTGCGCCGCGAGTGGGAAGCCCGATATGGCGCGTCCAAGGAGTAGGAAAATTATGGCGGTTTACGGCGGGATCAAACTGTTTGCCGGGCGCGGCTCGGTTCCACTGGCGCAGGCCATCTCGAAGTACATTCACATCCCCCTCAGCGGCCACGATGTGATCGATTTTCCAAATGAGAACATCTTCGTCCGGCTGCATTCGAGCGTGCGCGGGCAGGACGTCTACATCATCCAGACCACCTCGACGCCCGTCAGCCGCAACCTGATGGAGCTGCTGATCACCCTGCGCACCCTCAAGCAGGATTCGGCGGACCGGGTGACGGCGGTGGTGCCGTACCTGTGCTACGCGCGCTCGGACAAGAAGGACCAGCCGCGGGTGGCGATCACCGCGCGCCTCGTCGCCGACCTGATCGAAGCGGCCGGGGCCGACCGCTACATCTTCCTCGACCTGCATGCCGGGCAGATCCAGGGTTTCTTCTCGGTGCGCGGCGACGTGCTGACCGCGTTCCGGATTCTCTCCGGCTATTTCGCCAAGAAGAAAAAGAAGATGCACGACCCGGTGATCGTCACCGCCGACCTGGGTTTCGCCAAGAAGGGCCGCAACTTCGCCGCCTCGCTGGGGTGCTCGATGGCCTTTATTGAGAAGCGCCGCAAGGGCAACAAATCCATCACCGAGGCGCTCACGGTGGTGGGCGACGTGGACAACCACGACGTGGTGATCGTGGACGACGAGATCGACACCGGGGGGACGATCCTGCAGGCGGTGAACACGGTCAAGGAGTACGGAGCGCGCGACGTGTACGTTTCGTTCGTGCATCCGGTCCTCTCCGGATCGGCGACCGAGCGGCTGGCAGGGCTCCCGGTGCGCGAATTCGTCACCACCGACACGGTTCCGATCCCGGACGAGAAGAAGGCGCTGCTCGGAAGCCGCCTGGTCACGCTGTCGGTCGCGCCCCTCCTGGGCGAGGTGATCCGCCGCACGCACGAGGGCCGCTCGGTGGGCGAGCTGTTCCACGAATGACCGGCAGGTCATTGCGAGGAGGCCCAACGAAGTTGGGTCGACGAAGCAATCTCCTATTTTGTAAAAAGTGGGAGATTGCTTCGGGGCCTTCGGCCCTTCGCAATGACTTTATCCGTATATCATGATGGAAACCCAAATAAAGGAAAATAACGCCAAATGCTGAATTCACTCATCCGGCTCGTCGGCGGCGATCCCAACCGCAAAGATGTCGAGCACTACACCAAACTGGTCGACGAGATCAACGATCTGGAATCGGAATACCAGGCGCTCTCGGACGAGGCGCTCAAGGAAAAAACCGCCCAGTTCCGCAAGCGCCTGGAGGACGGCGAGACGCTCGACGACCTCCTGACCGAGGCGTTCGCCGCCGTGCGTGAAGCCTCGCGCCGGACGATCGGCCTGCGCCACTATGACGTGCAGATGATCGGCGGGATGGTGCTCCATCTCGGGAGCGTGGCGGAGATGCGCACCGGCGAAGGCAAGACCCTGGTCGCCACGCTGCCGCTCTACCTCAATGCGCTGGAAGGCATGGGCGCGCACCTGATCACGGTAAACGATTACCTGGCCCGGCGCGACGCGCGCTGGATGGGAGCGGTGTACGGCGCGCTCGGGATGACGGTCGGGGTGCTGCAGGAGGCGTCGCGGACCGACAACGCCCGCAAAGCCTTCCTCTACGACCCGGAGCGGGAATCCAACCAGGAGGACGCCGACCGGATGCGGCTGGTGAACCGCCGCGAAGCGTACGCGGCCGACATCACCTACGGCACCAACCACGAATTCGGATTCGACTACCTGCGCGACAACCTGGCCATGCGGCGCGAGGAACGGGTCCAGGGCGTCCGCCGCTTCGCGATCGTCGACGAGGTCGACAACATTCTGATCGACGAGGCGCGGACTCCTTTGATCATTTCCGGGCCGGCCGCCGGCGAACAGCAGGAATACAAACGCATGTCCGCGGCCGTGCGCCAGCTGCGCCCGGAGGATTACGAGATCAGCGAGCGCGACCGGACGGTCAACCTGACCGAGGCGGGGGAAAGCCACATCGAGGAGATCCTCGGCGAACCGCTGCGCGACCCGGACCGGCCGGAGGACGTGACGCCCGAGCAGGCGCGCCTGGCGGGGTACCTTTCCCAGGCGCTGCGGGCGGAATTGATCTTCCGCCGCAACCGGGATTACCTCGTCCAGGGCGGGCAGGTGGTGATCGTCGACGAGTTCACCGGCCGCCTCATGCACGGCCGGCGCTGGTCCGACGGGCTGCACCAGGCGGTGGAGGCGAAGGAAGGGCTGGAGGTGCAGCCGGAAAACGTCACCTACGCCACCATCACGCTGCAGAATTATTTCCGCCTCTACGCGAAGCTGTCCGGCATGACCGGCACCGCGATCACCGAAGCCGAGGAATTCGACAAGATCTACAAACTGGCCGTGACGCCGATCCCGACCAATCTGGAATACTTGGCCGGGCGGGCGGATACCGACCTGATCGAAGTGCCGTACAAGGAAGACGGCACCAAGTTCACGTATTTCGCGCGCAAAGCCGATTCACAAGCGCCCGTGTTCTGGCGCCGGAAGGATCACAAGGACATCATCTATCGGACCGAGGAATCCAAATTCCGCTCGGTGAGCGCCGAGATTCTCCAGATGCACGTGCTGGGGCGCCCGATCCTGATGGGCACCACGTCGGTCGAGCGCTCGGAAATTCTTTCCGAACGGCTGCGGGCCGAACCGCTGCGCAAACTGGTCCTGACGCTCCTGATCCGCGACGCGTGGTTTGCGGCGCACAACCGCGAGGAAGACGGGCGCCAGGTGGAGGAATTGACACCGCTGGGCGAATCGTTGGGCTCGCTTCAGCCGGCCGCGCTGCGGACGCTTGCCAAACCGCTTTCCCTTCCGCTCAACCCGGAGGAACCCGCCAACGTCGACCGGCTGCTGGGACTCCTCAACCTGCCGGCGGAGAGCCGCCCGCGCCTGCTGCAGGTTCTGCAAAAAGGGATCCCCCACCAGGTTCTCAACGCCAAGAAGCACGCCGAGGAAAGCCAGATCATCGCCGGCGCGGGCGCTTACGGGGCGGTGACGATCGCCACCAACATGGCCGGCCGCGGAGTCGACATCAAGCTCGGCGGCGAACTGGCCGAGGAAGTGCTGGCCGCGATCAACCGCATCCTGCGGCGCGGCGGGGTGGAGGATCCCTACAATCTGATCAACGCCGAGCGGCTGCGCCTGCTCGACAAAGCGACCCCCGAACACATCGGCATCTACACCTCGGAGGTGGAATTCTTCCGCAAGCACATGCGCGAGGAGCAGAAGGTGCGCGAGCTCGGCGGCCTGCACGTGCTCGGATCGGAACGCCACGAGGCGCGGCGGATCGACAACCAGCTGCGCGGCCGCGCCGGCCGCCAGGGGGACCCGGGTTCCTCGCGCTTCTTCCTCTCTATGGAAGACGACCTGATGCGCCGGTTCGGCGGAGACCAGGTGGCGGGGATGATGCAGACCATGCGGATCGACGACGCCGTGCCGATGGAATCCGGCCTCGTGAGCCGGATGATCGAGCAGGCGCAATCCAGGGTGGAAGGCGCGAACTTCGACATGCGCAAGCATCTGCTCGAATACGATGACGTGCTCAACAAGCAGCGCGCCAAAGTCTATGATATGCGCGAACGGATCTTCGAGAAGGAAAATCTGCGCGAAGACATCCGGACCATGCTCGAGGAGGACATCCGCCGGCACGTTAAGACGGCCGAGAAGGAAAAGGAAGACCCGTGGAAGCTGATGGCCTGGCTGGATGAAATCCAGCCGACCATGCGGTTTTCGGACGGCAGCGCGCATCCCTCCTTCCCGGTGCGGATCATCCTGGAGGAATTGATGGACGCGGCTCCGGCGCAGCGGCTGGAGCGGCTCAAGCAGCTGATCGGAGAAGCGCTCGACGAGGAGGCCGAACATCTGCGCGAAGGCTTCGGGAAGCAGATGGACGGAATCTCGGAGCGCGCCAAGGCCTGGGCGCGCGAAAACCGCGAAGCGCTGGATATGGCCTGGGAGGGGGCGGAGCTCGAGGCGCGCGAGAAGGGCACGGATATGACGCCGCGCACAATTCTCGACGCGGTCGCCCAAAGCGCGCCGGTCGACGTCAAGGCGGTGCCGCGCGAGCTGCTGGCGCCGGATCAGGCCCACCTGCTTCGCCGGCACCTGCAGGAGCAGGCCGAGGACGCCGCCTGGGTGCGGGCCTCCGCGCAAGCCTCGTCCTGGCTGCAGCGCCGGACCGGCCTGGTGCCGGAACGCGCGGCCTCGGCCGAGATGGATTTCGACGAGGCGGTCGGCCAGTTGCGAAACCAGCTGGACCAGGCGCTTGCCCAGCGAAGGGTGCGGATCCTGCGGGAAGTGGAGGAACAGATTCGCGCCGCGGGCGGTGAGACGGTGGATGAAAATTCGCTGGTGCGGCTGCTCATGACTGTTACGCTCAAAACCCAGACTGTCTTCGACCAGCGCACTCACCAGCGCCGCGCGGTCTCGGCGGCCCAGTTCTCCTGGGTTCACCTGGCGACGAAGCTGGCCGCGGGCGGGGGCGCGCGTGATATTGAGGCGCTGACGGGGCGGATCCAGGAGCACCTGCTCGAGACGCTCGATGCGATGCGGGTCGAATGGGGGCGCCAGATCTGGGTCCGGACCGGGGAACAGACCTTTACAGCGCTCGCGCCGGATTTCCAATCCTCGATGCGGGCCAACCTCCCCGGCCCCTGGCAGACTCTGGAGCTGGACGTGCCGCTCCGGCAATGGCCGGATTGGGCGCGGGGCAAAGCGATCGAGATGGCGGGCGACAGGGTGATCACCCAGGCGCACCGGGAATTGATGCTCGGCGTGGTCGGCAACTCCTGGGTGGAGTACCTGACCGAAATGGAAGGATTGCGGACCTCGGTCAGCCTGGAGGCCTATGCCCAGCGCGATCCGCTGGTGCAATACAAAAGCAAAGCCTTCGACCTGTTTCAGGCATTGATGCAGCAGGTGCGGACCGGCGTGGTCTCGCGCCTGTTCCGCATGTCGCTGCGCAACGCGCCGCCGGCAACGGGGGCGGCGATGCCTGAAGAATCGCGCGGCGCTCCGGCCCTGCCCGCGGGCGGCGAGGAGCCGCAGGCACCGGCGGCGGGGAAAAAGAAAAGGCACAGGCATTAAATTTCAGCTGGTCGAGTAGGGCGAGCAAAGCGAGCCCGTATCGAGACCATCCCATCCTCCCTCCCCATCGATTCTTCCTCTTACATTTGACGCGAGTATCTACCCTACCCCCTTCCCGTATCACGGGAAGGGGGTAGGGTTTAAATCCATCGTGAAAAAATGAAGACATCAAAGGGAGGGGGGATGGGATGGGAGCGTAATCCATCCATCTTTCTCGCCCAGGCCAACTTTCTCTTCCCCCCTCTGTCCTAACCCCCTCTCCCCCTTCCCCGTAAGGGGAAGGGGGAGAGGGGTGTTTTTAAGCACGGTGTTCTCCCGTGCATAAAAACGGGGAGAGGGGGTTAGGACAGTGACGATGTGGGAAGGAGGGGGAGGGTTGTGATATAAATTACTCATGACCCGCTCGGGCCGAACCCCCCAAATTTTTTGCCTCCTGTTCCTTTCCGGCTGCACGATTCCGTTCCTAAATGGAACCAATCAGGCCGCGCCGATTCCCCGGACCCCTGATTATTCCGGGATGGCGTTCGATACGGCGACCCCCATCCGGACTCCGTCCCCCCTGCCGTCCGAGACGATCACCCCGACCGCGACGCGCGATCTCGGCTGGATCCCTTCGCCGACTCCCGAACCCACCTACAGCCCGTTCCGCTGGGGCTGCGTTCCGGACGGTTCACCCGATCCCTGCCATCATGTCCTTCTTGATATCGCCATGCTGCCCTCGGGGGAAGGATGGGCGGTAGGAGAGCGGGGGCTCATCTTGCGGCGCCATAACGGAAGCTGGGCGCAATCGGCAAGCCCGGTGGAATCCGATATCCGGCGGGTGATCGTGCTTGCAGCGGACGATGTGTGGGCGATTACGGATGAACCCCACGCGGTCGCCCCCGGAGAACTGCGCTATCGCAGCCGGCTGCTGCACTGGGACGGGGCGGCCTGGTCGGTTTTTTCGAATGCCACCCGCCTGGGGTACATCGTCGATATTTCCTTTCTCACGCAGCGGTACGGCTGGGGGATCATCTCCGAGGATGAAGGCCGGGAGCGGGTGTATTACCTGGCCCGCTGGAACGGAAAGGACTGGGCGACCGTCAACCGGACTCCGGCGCTGAACGCGATCCAGATGGTTTCCTCCGCCACGGGCTGGGCGGTCGGCGACAACGGCGTGATCCTGCATTGGAACGGCTCCGCCTGGAGCGCGATCGAATCCCCGACCGATAAGGACCTCGACGGGCTGGTCTTCACCTCGAACGTCAGCGGGTGGGTGTACGGCACGGAGGGTGTGATCCTGCGTTACGCCCACGGCGAGTGGTGGACCTATTCGTCGATGGCGCCCAATCCGCGCCGGATGGTCATGGACCCGGAGGGCGAAGACGGATGGATCCTCGGTTCGTGGCAGCTCGGGGATGTCGTCCTGCGCTGGGATGGCAAAGACTGGGTGAGGTTTTTCGGCGGCGGGCCGGACGGCGAAGCGCTGGCGCTGGATTTCCCCGCCCTGGGCGAGGCGTGGGCGGCGGGATGGATCCCGGGCCGTTCGCGGGCCGGAATGATCTGGCATTGGGACGGCGAAACGTGGAACCGCGAGTTTGAAAAGGTCGGCATTCCGCTGCAGGCGGCGGCGTTTATGCCCGGTGGAGATGCCTGGGGCGCGGGCGACAATGGGATGCTCGCGCGCTGGGACGGGACGGAATGGATGGCGGCGGATTCCCCCACCGGCCAGACCTTGAACGCGGTTTCTATCCGGACGGCCGACGACGGCTGGGCGGCGGGAGAGGGCGGCCAGATCCTGCGCTGGGACGGAAATGATTGGTCGGTCGAGATGCCTTATATCGCGCGGGGGCGGGGCGACAACGCTTTGTATTCCCGGTTGCTTTCGCTCGCGCTCCTCGCACCGGACGACGGCTGGGCGGCCGGCGGGCTCGAGGGGGGGGATTTCAGCCAGCCCTGGATCATGCACTGGGACGGCAGCGAATGGAGCGCGGTCGGCTTGTTTGAGAAAAAGCCGCCCTGCCGGTGTTCGCTGTACGCGATGCATTTTTCCTCGGCGGACGACGGCTGGGCGGTGGGCGGCGGCGATCAGACTCTGGTCATGCATTGGAACGGAGCAGAGTGGACCTACCAGACCTGGCCGGACGGCTACCGCCTGCTGGCGATCCACGGCGTGAGCGCGGACGATATCTGGGCGGCGGGGATCGCCGAGAACGTCGCCTCGCCGATCAACCCGGGCGTGATCCTGCATTGGGACGGCGCGGAGTGGACTTCCTACCCGTTCCCGCACGGCGTGGCGTGGATGGATTCAATTTACATGCTGGCGCCGGATGACGGCTGGATGGCGGGCAACGGGTTGCTGCACTGGAACGGCTCGGAATGGGGGATGGTCCCCTCGCCGGTCAACGGCGTGATCATCTCGCTTTCGCAGACGCCCGACGGGACGCTGTGGGCGGTGACGGATACGGGGAGCGTGCTGAGGCTTGGGACGGGGTAGAGCAGAGACATTCATACGTTCCGTTTAGGCTTTTAGAACCCTAATAATGTTTTACCGCTGATTTCCGATCTCAATCACCTGGAAATGATTTGAAAAAGCTCTTCGATTTGTATTACGGAAGCGAAAATCTCAATAATCTTCGAGGGAGACTTTCTTCGACGGCTCGAAATCCGGCGCTACAATCGGTATGTCGTCCCCCATGACGAAGGATTCGATGATGGCTCGCGCTTCAGTAGTTTTCATTACCTCCAGATATGAATAAATCTCAATCAACCTTCCGTTAGGCTCCATGAATACCGCCGCAAAAGCCATCGATTGCGGATCGGATACCATGGCTGTAAACTGAAATTCAACACGCGCCGGATGATTGGCTGTCTCCGGGATCAGCGTTATCGGACCGCATTCATAATGCAGGGCCAAATTGCATAAACCTTCGGTGGCTGCCTGAGCAAAGGGCTTGTCCGGGTCGCTAGACCACATCCTGTTAATTTCAATGCATACCCCTTTGGGAGTGTCCATGAGCATGTATTCCAAATCGTTGTTGCAGATCGTCATGTGCCAATAAGGATGCCCGCCTCCCCAATGGTCTCGCAAAATCCAATCGGCCGGGTAAGCAAATCCGTATCCATCATCCGGATTGCGGAACTCCGCCCAAAAATTTGCATACCGGCTACCATCGAGTAAAGGCTGCGGAGTAATAAATTCGGTTGGATGAGGCGTATACATGAATTTCGTGGGGGTAGGATCGATACGCATGAGATCGGAGACCGGTGGCGGGTTGGCG
>CAZYSF010000324.1:0-8910 GCA_964649635.1 uncultured Anaerolineales bacterium
AAATACAACGGCGAATGGATGCTGGCGGGCGGCCCGATCCCGTTTGTGCTGAGCGGCTGGCGTCTGGCGGCGTATGAACCGGAGGACGCGGCGGAGGGGTGGAGGTATTTCCGCGGCGGCCGCGCGGTCGTGGCGTCCATCGACTGCGATTTTGAGAATATGATTTACCGGTAAAGCCCGGGCAGAGCGGCCCGGATTAGAATGAGCCGTAAATGAACGGCAGCGTATCGGTGGAAGAGGCTCCGCGCAAAATCCACAATCCCGTGATGATCACGACGGCGGCAATTACGGCCACCGGACGCCATGCGCTCACCCACCCGGGGAAGCGGCGGAATACCGGACCGGCCGCGTCCAACCCGAGGACCAAGAGCAGCGCGATCGCGGCGGGAAGCAAATAATGGAATGCCCAGACAGGCTGATTGAAGGAAACCATCCCCGCCAGGAATCTTCCGGCCTCCGGAACGGAGGATGCGCGGAACAGCACCCAGCCGATGCCGACCAGATGGAACGTTGCCGCGGCGGCGGGAATTTTTTCCCACCACCGGCGGGGGACGTACCCTAAAAGCCGGTCAAAGCTGATGAGTAACCCGTGCCAGACCCCCCAGAGGATAAAAGTCCAGGCCGCGCCATGCCACAACCCCACCAGGATCATGGTGATCATGGACGCGCCGATCTGGACCATCCGCGAAGCCCTCCGCCCGGTCGCGGTCATCCCCCACCGGCTGAGCGGAAAGAAAAGGTATTCCCGGAACCATTGGGTGAGGGTCATATGCCAGCGGTTCCAAAAATCCCCAGCGGAAACGGAAAAATACGGCGCCCGAAAATTTTCCGGGAGGGATATGCCGAGCAAACCGGCCGAGCCGCGGGCAATATCGGTATACCCCGAAAAGTCGGCGTAAATCTGGACCGCGTATAAATAGAATCCGCCGAGGTACAACGGCGCGGGAAAACCGGCGGCGTCCGGAGACGCGGCGGCCCGGAAGGAGATATCGGCGAGCGCCGCGATGCTGTCGGCGATGACGACCTTCTTGAACAGGCCCGTGCAGAGGAGCAGGAGTGACGATTGGGTCTGGGAACGTGAAAGCGACAGGGGCGGGCCGGCCATCTGCCGGAAAAAATCACCCGGCCGGACAAACGGCCCCGCGATTAATTTCGGAAAGAAAGCCAGGTACAACCCGAAATCCACGACACCCCGCACCGGCGCCATTTTTTGACGCGAGACTTCGAGAGTATAGGCGATGGCCTGGAAGGCATAGAAGGAAATCCCGAGCGGGAGCAGGATCTGGATCGAAGCCGGCGGCGTTATGCCGATTCCGCGGAGAAGCCCTTCCACATTGGCCAGGAAGAATCCTGTGTATTTGAAATATGCCAGGGCGCCAAGATTGACCAGAATGCTTAACCAAATCAGCCGGCGGGGGTGGGGATGACCGGGGAGGGCGCGGCCGGACAGATATGTCACGGCGGTCATGCCCAGCAGCACCAGCAGAAACCGTGCATCGAATGCGGCGTAGAAAACGTAACTTGCCAGAAGCAGCAGGGTTTTACGCCAGGCCGGGCGGGGCAGCAGCCAATACAGCAGGCAGACGGGGGCGAGGAACAGAAGGTAGAGCGGAGTGTGCAGGAACATCAGCCGCACTCCGCGGCGGCGAGCGCTTCTCGGACCGCCTGCGCCACCAACGCATGCCCGAGGGAATTCCAATGGGAATCATAGACCATGAACGGATCCGCGCCGCCCAGCACGGCCTCCACCATCAGCTCCGTCGGATCGATGAATACCAGATCGCGCTCGCGGGCGTAGGCGGCCAGCGCATCCCGCGCGGCAAGCGCGTTGGCGCGCATTTCCAGGATATCCGGAAGCCGGGCGGGATCTTCGACCAATTCGCGGTTGCCGTCCAAACGCAGGGATATCAAATCCCGCAGTGCGGGCTGGAGTTGCGCAGGATCCAAGGCGAGGGGGAAATAAATTTCCGGTTTTGTGGGCGCATACAGGACGGCGGTGCAGGCCGAATTCCGCCCCGCCTCCTCCGCCAATCCGGAAACGGCTGCCGTAAACTCAAGCCAGCCCCGGCTCGCCTGCCAATCCTCACGGGTCAGAGTGAGTGCGTACAGGTAATGGGTGCAGCAGGTCAGCGGGTAGGTTCGTCCGGGCAGGCCGATCTCGAGCGGATAGATCGGATCCGCGGAAAAGAATCCCGCCTGCCCGTAATATCGACGGAGGTACTCCTGGGCCAGCGGCAGCGGGAGAAGGGGGACCAGCCACGTGGATGCCGGCCGGTAATTGATGGCGTCAATTGGCGGCTCGACTTCCAGGATTACCCAGCGCGGTTGCCGCGGAAGACCGTAACGGGCCAGGTACTCCCGCTTAACCTCCAGACTGCTTCCAGGCTGGGATAGATTGACGACCTTCCAGCCGGCGGATTCGGCGAGCTGGGCGGGCCAGGGGGAGTTGTTGTGCGCGCCTAGAGAGAATGAACGCCCCAAAACCACCACGTCCGCCGTGGGCGGCAACGGAGGCGTATTCCGGAATCCGAATTCGTCCGTCTCCAGACGGACGTGCGCCTCGAGACGGTCTTCACCGGGGGGGATCGGCCGCACAAGGTCCGGCCGCCAGAAGAGCTGATCCCCGTCCGAATAATACACGTCGTATTCGGCGACGGAAAGCGGCGCATCGACGGGGGCGGGGGCGCCCAGGCCGCGCAGGCCGGCGAGCAGCGGGGGGTTGACCCGAAAAATAAATTCCAAAAGCAACAAGCCCAGAACGGTTCCCAGGATGAGTTGGAGGAGGGAGAGGACGGATACTGCAAGGCGACGCATGGTTTATTTTTCCCAAAACAGCCGCTCATGGCGGTTCGTGACAGATTGTACATGAAATCCGGTGCCGGGAAAAACTGAGATCCTTCGCGGTTCGAGAGCCGGGATGGAGAGAAGAGATTATTCGAGATTATCGATATTCCTCATCCCTCAGTCGTCGCTTTTTCTTTTGAGGATTGTGCGGATTTTTTATTTGTCATATTCCGGTCCCGCCAGACCGGTTGCATGAAAGGAAGGCCGGTTTTATGATGATTGGTCAGACTATTGCAGCGGAGATTGATCATGCCTGAAAATCAACCCGTCCTGACCGACTCGTCGATCCCCGAACGCGCGCTGGACAAGGTGGACACCTACAAGGAACCGTCGGCGCCGGCCAGCGTGATGACGATCAGCGCGCACCCGGACGACCAGGAATTCACGATCGCCGGGACCCTGGCCAAGTGGGCTCGCGCCGGATGCGCGATCACCGTTGTATGCATTACCAGCGGCGACGCGGGCAGCAACGATCCGGCCAAGGATGCCGCGGATAAGCCGGCGCTGGCCAAACTCCGCGAGGAGGAGCAGCTGGCCGCGGGGCGGGAGATCGGGGTGAAGGAGACGGTCTTCCTGCGCTACCCGGACGGCGAGCTGCAGCACACCCTGGCGCTTCGCAGGGATCTGACCCGCCTGATCCGCAAGCACAAGCCCGAGGCGGTGATGTGCGGCGATCCGACCGCGCGTTTCTACGGTAACTCGTACATGAACCATCCGGATCACCGCGCGGCGGCGGACGCCGCCTGCGACGCGGTTTTCCCGTCCGCCGGAACCCGGCTCATTTTCACGGAACTGTTAATGGAAGGATACACCCCGCATTCGGTCAAGCGGCTCTATATGCACGGGTCCGAGAAACCGGACGTCTGGATCGACACCTCCGACACGATCGAACTGAAAATCCGGGCTTTGCGCCAGCATCGCAGCCAGGTGGGCGAGGGGGCGGAACTGGACCGGATGATGCGCGAGTGGGCGGAGGAAGAGGGTAAACCCCGCGGGCTAAAATATGCCGAAGCTTTCCGGGTGATGGTTATGGAATAATTTTCAGCTAAAAATAGTGAGTTTCGATGACGAAAGGCCTTCAATCTAATATATATAATAGGATGGATATTGTCCGATAATTTCGTTTTTTATCATGGAATGTGCCTGGAAAACCTTGCACTTGCAGGTATAATGCGTCAATCTGGGCCGGGCAATTAATTTTCCCTTTACGGAAAAAACATCCCTTGTGTGGGATGATACGGACATCGTAGAACGCATTCTTCATCGCTCATTTTTTAGGAAAGGAGGAAAATCCCATGTTCAAGAAGATGCAGAAGAAAGGCCAAGGCTTGGTGGAATATGCTCTGATCCTCGTTTTGGTAGCCATCGTGATCATCATCATTCTGTCGGTTCTTGGTCCCGCCATCGGCAACGTTTTCAGCCAGATCGTCAACAGCATCTAGCCGATAGTAGGATTTCCGCTTAACCGAGTGACGGCTGGGAGAATTCTCCTGGCCGTCTTTTTTTGGGGATGTTTAAGGCCGTTTTCGTATGAAAACGGCCTTAAGCTATCAAATTTACCCTAACCCTAGTACAATCTGATGGAAGATGAATTATGCGCAATTTTCTCTCGTGGCTCAAATTCTATGGAAAGGAGGAAAACCCATGTTCAAGAAAATGCAGAAGAAAGGCCAAGGATTGGTCGAATACGCGTTGATTCTTGTTTTGGTAGCCATTGTGATTATCATCATTTTGTCGGTTCTTGGTCCCGCCATCGGCAACGTTTTCAGTCAGATCGTCAACAGCATCTAACCGATCGTGGAAAAACCGTTACTCAGACGGCCAGGGAATTTTCCTGGCCGTCTGCTTTTCCGGTGTCTTGGTGACTTGTGGTGACATCCGGCCGGGATTTTCATTCCCAACGCCTGCGCCGAAAGAAGCACTGCGGATTGTCTCCAAACGTTATTTTTTTTGATTCCGTGGGATCAGGCGCCAAAGGTGACTTGTTTGCCGATCGTTGGTTGCGGTTTTTTCAATGGAAAATAGACCTGCCGTATCCGAATAGAAAGGCTATTTTTCAACCCTTTGTTGGCGTTGTCTTCCGGAATCACCATACTAAAGTCCTGTATTTAACCCTCCCTTTATTGAGGTTCCACGCAAGATGCAGGATGATAGAGCCAATTCAGCCTTCATAATTCTTACCCGATTCTTTTAGAAAGGAGGTAAATCTCATGTTCAAGCGAGCGCAGCAGAAAGGTCAAGGCCTGGTGGAATATGCATTGATCCTCGTATTGGTCGCTATCGTGATTATCATTATTCTGTCAGTCCTTGGTCCTGCGATCGGCAACGTATTCAGCCAGATCGTCAATACGATATAAGAAGCCGACAATGCAAGTTCCCTAACGACGGACGGCCGGGGTTGGTTTACCCGGCCGTCACTTATTTCCGACAGAAAAACAGGTTCGGGAATCCAGAAGAAAACCTCCCCCCGCAGCTTGGCTGAGAATTTCGTGAGAGATTCCCCGCGAAACTTGGAAAGCAAATTCACCCGGATAAAATGGAAACCATTGGGCTGTCATTTTTCGAAGTACCGCAGCAGTGGGAATGCTGCCTGAAAGGCCGTTTAATTTTCCCCGCCAGACTCAATAGCGGCGTTTGAGACAGACCCACAGCCCTCCCTTTTTTCGATATTGGATAAAAAGGCCGAGCCCTGGGGAAGCGGATCATGCCGGATCGGGATCCGTGAAAGGAAGAGACAATGAAAAAGATATCTGCGAGCGGCGGAACACTTTACCGGGGATTGGCTATGGCGGTCATCCTGGCGGTACTGGCCGGGTGTAAACCGAAATCCGGAGCCACTCCCGAAGGCACCGGCACGCCCACTTCCGACGTGCTTTCGGGGAAAGTGACGATAACCATCCAGGATTACGAATTCCATCCGGATCATTTGAAGGTCAAAGCGGGGACGACGATCTCCTGGATTAACCGCGATCCGGTTTTTCATACCATTGTTTCCGATACCGGCTTGTTCCACAGCACAATGCTTGCCGTCGGGCAGATGTTTTCCCATACCTTCGAAACACCGGGAACCTACCCATATTATTGCGAGAAGGACGGCGGACCGGGAGGGGAAGGCATGTCGGGGGTTATTACCGTTGTGGAATAGGTCATAAACACAGTCTCATAATGCGATTGGATCGTCATCCCCGCGCCTGCCCCCGCGCAGCATCCCGGCTCGCATCTGGTTCATGAGCCGGGATGAATGCGAAGCGGGGTGTTTTTAGCGGGGATCCACGGCGTACTCAAGCATCATTAATCTCAGGCTCGCGCTGCGTGAACGCGCAGCAATCCGGACCTGCGCACCCTCGCGTGGATCCCGCGAGGGGAGGCGAGGACATGACGACCCATGGAAATTCTCTGGATTCCTGTTTCTGATTCCCCCTGGGATGTGGTTTAATCCGTCCATCCTTCACCCGGCGAATAAAAACATATGGTGTTCCTGGAACCGGTTGCCGTGATCGCCAGCATCCTCGCCATCCTCGGGATTATCCTGCCGGGTGCGGCCGTCCTGGCCTGGCAACCCGGCCGCCGATCCTGGATGGAGGCCCTCTCAATTTCGCTCGGCCTGGGAATGGCGATCATCGCGCTCCTCGCGGTTTTCGGAAGGACCGCAGGGCTTCGCTTCACCCCAACAATAATTATTGCGGTTGGAATTATTTCCGCGGTATTTTTCATCCTCGGCCTGATCCGGCGCGGATTGCGCCTGGGCATCACGGTCTTCACCGCGCTGGAGTTTATGGCGCTGCTCGGGTTAATCGCTCTTCGGTTTTATCAGGCGCGGGATCTGGCGCTTCCAGCCTGGGTGGATTCGGTTCACCACTCTTTTTTGGTGAGGCTTTTCCTCGAGCAGGGCGGAATCCCCGCCGATCTGCAGCCGTGGATCCCGGGGCCTTTTTATTATCACATCGGCTTTCACGCATCGGCGGCGGTTTTCTCCGCCTTCTCAGGGCTGGCACCGGACGCGGCGATCCTCGTCTTCGGCCAGCTCCTCAATGCCGCCGCGGCGCTATCGGCGCACCGGCTCTCCATGGCGATTCGCCCGGACCGCCGGCGGGCGCTTCTGGTCATGGTGTTGGTCGGCTTTTTCACGCAGATGCCGGCTTTTTATTTGAGTTGGGGGCGGTATACGCTTCTGGCGGGAATGGTGCTGTTGCCGCTTGCCATGGCCGAAGCTCTCGAGTTGGCCGCCCGCATCCCAAAGCCGGCCGGTCTCGTCCGGCTGGCCCTCCTGACCGCAGGGCTGCTCCTGACCCATTACCTGGCGGCGATTCTCCTGGCGGTCTTCCTGATCCTGACCGGCGTGTGTGTGCTGGCGACACGCGGACGCAGTCGGCGGATCATCGGATTGTTCGTTTCGGCCGGATCGGGGATGGCGCTGGCGCTCCCGTGGCTAATCCCCATGCTCCGCTATTCCAACGTGGCCGTGAGCGTCGATGTGGTCGCCTCGCCGGCGGCGGCGGAAGCCGCCTACTTCGCCGATTACGCCTCGTATATCTGGAAACTGCTCGGCCCGCTCCGGAATCAGATTCTCCTCGGAGCGGGGCTGCTGGCCGCGCTGGCCGCGCTTTTCCGGCGGGGGCCGCTGCGGATCCTGGCCATTTGGGGGTTGATCCTCGGATTGCAAACCCTGCCTTGGGGTTTGCGGTTCGAGCCTTTCAGGCCGGATCATCTGGCGATCGTGCTATTCCTCCCGGCAGCCGTGCTCGCCGCCGACGGCTTCAGCGCCCGGGCGGATTGGATCGAGCGCCACCGCCCGGGATTGCGCCCGCGTTTCTTCTTCGCCGGCATCGCGCTCGCCCTCTGCGCGGTCGGCGTCTGGCAGACCCGCGATATTGTCAACCCGCGCACGGTATTCGCCGATTCCGACGACCGGCAGGCCGTTCTGTGGGCGGCGGCCCATACGCCCTCCGAGGCGGTCTTCCTGGTCAACACGGAGTACTGGCAGAACGGGTTATACCGGGGGTCGGATGGCGGGTGGTGGCTGCTCCCGCTGGCCAACCGGCGGACTTTGCTGCCGCCGATGCTGTACAGCTTCGCCGACCGCGCCTACATCGATCAGACCAATATGCTGGCGGCGGAGGTCAGCCAACTGCAAGGCTGCACGGAGGATTTCTGGGCTCTGGTGCGGGTGCAGGGGATTACTCATATCTATATTAAGGAAGGTGTTGGCTCACTCAAGCCGGCGGATCTTGATAAATGCCGCGGATTGGAGGAGATATTCCGCATCGGGAAAGTGCGAATTTACAGGGTTAATTACGAGGATATTTCAGGTATACTTCTCCAAACCACCGATCCAATCCTTTTCATTTAAAACACAATTCAGAAAGAGAGGATCCTCATGACCAAGGATCTTCGCAAGGATTTCTTCTACGGAAAGAAAGCCCTCATCACGGGCGGTTCCAGCGGGATCGGGCTTGCCCTCGCCCGGCAGCTGGTCGCCCGGGGGGCGAACCTCTGGCTGGCGGCCCGAGATCGGTCTAAACTCGAATCCACCTGCCGGGAATTGAAAGCCGCCGCACCCGAGCCGGCGCAAGTCATCGGTTTCTCGGAGGCGGACATTGCCGTGGAGAGCCAGGCGCGGAACGCGGTGGAGCAGGCCGCGAAGGGGCTCGGGCCGCTGGATCTGCTGATCAACAACGCCGGCACGTCCCATCCC
Organism: uncultured Anaerolineales bacterium; assembly: GCA_964649635.1. Lineage (GTDB taxonomy): Bacteria > Chloroflexota > Anaerolineae > Anaerolineales > RBG-16-64-43 > JAFGKK01. Next base: position 8,540 of record CAZYSF010000324.1, read on the forward strand.
GGGTACTTCCTGGAAATGGACGCAAAAATATTCCACGAGACGATGGATACGAATTATTTCGGCACATTGAATATGACCCGCGCCGTAGTGCCGGAGATGATCCGCCGCGGGAAGGGGCACATCGTTAACGTTTCGTCCGCGGCGGCCTACCTCGCCCTGTTCGGATATTCCTCCTATGCGCCCACCAAGTGCGCGGTGCGCGGCCTAAGCGATGTACTGCGCTGCGAACTCAAACCGAAGGGGATCCGGGTGACAATCGCCATGCCTCCCGATACCGATACGCCCTCGCTGGCCAAAGAAAAAAAGATCCGGCCCAGCGAATTGGATATCATTTCCGCCAGCGGCACGGAGTATCCGCCCGAGGCGGTGGC
>CAZYSF010000325.1:0-13564 GCA_964649635.1 uncultured Anaerolineales bacterium
TGTGGGAATGCTTCGCGAGGGCAGGCGCGGGAATGACAATCTTACTTTGTCTTTGGAAGTTATTTCCTCCCGAACCGCCGGGCCAGCAGATCCATCGGCAGATGGATCATCGTCGGGCGGCCGTGCGGACAGGTGCGCGGCGAGGCGCACCCCTCCAGCGCGCGGACCAGCGCCGCCTGTTCCTGCGGCCCGAGCGCCTGACCCGCCTTCACGGCGGCGCGTTTGCAGATCCGCGCGACGAGCCGTGCCTCCGCCTCCGCGGCCAGCGGCGTTTCATCCTCCTCGAAATCCTCGACCACCGCCCGCAGCGCCTCCTCCGGACGGAGCGCGCCGAGGAGCTGCGGCACTGAACGGACTTGGAACGAAGCGCCGCCGAACGGCTCCACATCGAAGCCGATGTGCCGCAGCAACTCAAGCTGATCGTTCAATGCTGAAGCTTGCAAGGCGGGGAGTTCGACAATCTCGGGCGCCAGCAGCCGCTGGGAGACATGCGCCCCCGCTTCTTCCCGCCGCATCGCCTCGAACAGGACCCGCTCATGTGCGGCATGCTGGTCGATCAGATACAGCCCGTCTGGACCTTCCGCGACCAGATACGCTGAGCCAATCTGCCCAACCGGCCGCAACAAGGGAATCTCCCCCGCCGGGAGAACCGGCGCTCCGCCGGCGGATGAGCCCGCGAGATCCGCCCCGGCCGGATTGGGCGCGTGATCGAGCATCCAATCCGGGCCGGGTTCCAGTCCGCTTCCGGCCGCCCACGTCCGCGCCGGCCACGGCGCCGCGGCGGGTATGCCCGCGGGACCCGCGCTCTGGAGCAGTGCCTGGCGCACCGCGCGCTGGACCGCCGAGAACACCGTATCCGGCGAACGGAATCTCACTTCGGCCTTCGCCGGATGCACGTTGACATCAACATCTTCGGGCGGCATCTCGATGAAGATGGCGCCGAACGGATACCGGCCGACCATAAGCAGCGTGTGATATGCCTGAACCACGGCCGTGGTCAGCGCCGGATCGGCGATCGACCGCCCGTTGACGAACAACAGGATATCCCTGCGGTTGGAGCGCGAGAGATCGGTCGGGCTGACGTATCCACCCACCCGCACCGGTCCCTCCAATTCGGCCGCCGACAAGTCGATCATCCGCCGGGCTGCATCCACCCCGAATACGGCCGCCAGCACCTCGCGCCGCTCGCCGCTGCCGGTCGCAGAAAACGATTCGCGCCCGTCCTGGACCAGGCGGAAACGGACTCCCGGGTATGCCAGTGCGTACCGCGCCGCAAGCGCCTCAATCAGACGGCGTTCGGTCGCCGGGCTTTTAAGAAATTTGCGGCGCGCGGGCACATTGAAAAAAAGATCCTCGACCGTCACGACCGTCCCCTGCGGCGCGCCGACCGGGGTGGGTTTTCCGGTGCGGCCGTTTTCCGCCTTCAGGCGCATGCCGCTGCTCTCCGCACGGCTGCGGCTGGTCAGCTGCACCCGGGCGACCGCCGCGATCGAAGCCAGGGCTTCGCCCCGAAACCCGAGGGTGTGGATCGAATCCAATTCTTCAATGGTGTTCAGCTTGCTGGTGGCATGCCGGGCGAGCGCAAGGGAGATCTCATCCGGCGCGATCCCGTCGCCGTCGTCGGCGACGACGATCTTGAGGTTTCCGCCCTCCACCGTCTCGATCGAGACGGTTCGTGCACCGGCGTCCAGGGCGTTTTCCAGGAGTTCCTTGACCACCGACGCGGGCCGTTCCACCACCTCGCCGGCGGCGATTTGCGAGGCGAGCTGCGGCGGCAGAACATGAATTCCCGTCGTCATTCGCCGAATTCTAGGTCGAAGTCGGTTTGATCGGTGAAGGTTTCGGTGGGGACGATTTCGATCTCGCCGAAGAGGTCGGATTGGCGCGCGATGACCTGGCGCCGTTTGACCAGTTCGAGCATCGCCAGAAAGGCCACCACGACTTCAATCCGCGTTTGGACATCGCGCATCAGACGCTGGAAAACGGCCCGCCCTTCGCTGCGGATGTTCGTGACGATTTTTCGGATCTGGTCGCGGATGGTCACTTTGGGTGCGGAGACCATCGAGCCGAGCGGGGGAGGTTCGGGACGCACGGTTAACACCAATTCCGCAGCCTTCTTCAGCGCGCTGAGCGAAATCCGGCTCCAATCCAGACGCGGAGGGACTTTGGGAGGAGCCGCCGTGCGCAGGAAGGTGCGCAAGCCGTCGGCATCGCGTTTGTGCAGAAGCTGGGAAACTTCCTTGAACAATTTGTACAACCGGAGTTGCCGGGCCAGCGCCTCACCCGGATCCTCCTCGCCCGCTTCGCGTTCCGGCGGCCGGGGCAACAGCGCCTCGCTTTTAATCTGCAGCAGGCGCGAGGCAATGACGATGAAAGACGCCGCCACGTCCATTCTCCGCTCTTCCATCGTATGCAAGGCGGCCAGGAATTGGTCGGTCACCTGGGCCAGCGCGACGCGGGTGATGTCGAGCTCCGCGCGCTCTATTAAATGCAGGAGCAGATCCAGCGGACCTTCGAAAACAGGGAGTTGTACTGTGTACGCAGAGGCCTGCATGCAATCATCCGGATGAACCGCTCGGATTTCCCGGAAACGGATGTCTGAGTGAGGATTATACTTCACTCGATCCGCATTTCCCCGAGGCGGAGTGAATTATTATTGTCTGTCATTGCGAGCGACCCCTTCGTTGCACTCAGGGCAGGCTCCGGGAGCGAAGCAATCTCCCCCTTTTCGAAAATCGGAGATTGCTTCGTCGCTTCGCCCCTCGCAATGACAGACGCTCCCACAGCGCCCTCCAGCGGTGATATACTCGATCCAAATCGGAGGATGACATGCCCGATCAGCCGACGGAAATAACCGCCCGGTGGAAGGGCGGACTCGGGTTCGAAGCCGTGAATGCGCAGGGCGTCTCCGTTAAGATGGATTCCCCCACGGAAAATCCGCACCTCACGCCGATGGAACTGGTGCTCATGGCGCTGGCCGGATGCACGGGGATGGACGCGGCCGACATCCTGCGCAAGAAACGCCAGGAAGTGGACTCCATGGAAATCCGGGTGCGCGGCACGCGCGCCGAAGATCACCCTCGGGTGTATGTCGGGATTGAATTAGAATACACCGTATCCGGCTCGAACCTGAGCGCGGAAGCAATCGCGCGCTCGATTGAACTCTCCATGACCAAATATTGCTCGGTGGGCGCCATGCTCGCCCCGTCGGTTCCCATTAAAACCTCATTTCGAATCGTCGCGGGCGGGGAAAAAACGCCATGAGCGAAGTCCGTCTGGATTGGCTGCGGGGAAAAACCTTTGTCGGCACCGACAGCACCCGCCATTCGATCGTATTATCCTCCTCCGATGAATCCAACGGCACCGGCATAAAGCCGTCGGATCTGCTCCTGCTGGGGCTGGCTTCCTGTGCCTCGGTGGATGTGGTCGAAATATTAACCAAGAAGCGCCAGCCGCCGGAGGCAATGGAAGTCCGGGTGGAAGGGATCCAGGACCCGGATCCCCCCTGGACATTCCGCAAGATCCGCATGCATTTTCTGTTTCGGGGACCGCAGCTCCAGACGCAGGCGGTGGAGCAGGCCATCCATCTGGCGGTGGAAAAATACTGCTCGGTGGCCGCGACCATCCGCGCCACCGCCGAGATCGCCACATCTTTTGAAATTCAACCCCCGCCCGCTCAAGCGGCGGTGTAAAAAGGGGCGGAAGCCCGCCGGCATCCATCCCGTCAGGAGATCGCATTCATGAGTGAACCCATCCACGTCACCGACGCCGAGTTTCAAGCCAAGGTACTCCAATCCCCCCTGCCCGTCATTGTCGATTTCTGGGCGACTTGGTGTTCCCCCTGCCGTGCGATCGCCCCGACGCTGGAGCGGATCGCCGTCGAGCACGACGGTCACCTCACGGTGGTGAAAGTGGATGTGGATGAGAATCCCGCCTACGCCCAGCAGTTCGGCGTGCAGGGGATTCCCACCCTGCTCATGGTCCACCAGGGGAAGGAAGTAAGCCGGGTCGTCGGCGCGCTGCCCGAAGCCAAGCTCAAGGACGCGGTGGTGGATTTCCTTTATAAGGTGGAGACTCAGGCCGGCGGACTTGCCTCCGGCAAGAGCTCATGATAGAATAATTACGGCTTTTTCGGCGGTTATTGTTTCAGAAAAGTGGGCAACCCCCACTTTTCTTTGTCTCTGGCAGGGGTTTCCCCCTCCATGGAGTGGATTGGCATTATGAGAAACGAGTTTGCGCTCGCCTTCAACGAAGTGCTGGAGCACTACGGGCTCCCGCGCGAAGCCGTCGTGGAGGTCGTCCAGGCGGCGATGGTCAACGCTTACCGGAAGGCCGTCAACGCGTCCACCGCCCAACAGGTGGAGGCGAACGTGGATCTGACCAAAGGCACGATCCAGATCCTGGCCGAGAAGGAAATCGTTGAATCCGTCGCCGACGAACGCACCGAGGTCACGTTGGTGGATGCACGCAAGGTTAATCCAAAAGCGGAGCTGGGGGAGCTGATCCTGGTCGACAGCACTCCGGAGGATTTCGGGCGGATCGCCACGCAGGCGGCCAAGCAGCAGATCCATCAGAAGCTGCGCGACGCCGAGCGGGAAAAGCAGTTCGATGAATGGTCCGCGCGCAAGGGTGAGATCGTCCACGGCACCGTGCAGTCGGTCGGGCCGACGGGCATCACCGTCAGCCTCGGCCGCGCGGAAGCCGCGCTTCCCAAACGCGAGCAGCTGCCCACCGAACGCTACAAGCCGCGCGACCGAATTCGCGCGGTGCTGATGGACGTCAGCAAGACCAGCCGCGGCCCACAGATCATCCTTTCGCGGTCGGACCGCAACATGCTCCGCCGCCTGCTCGAGGCCGAAGTCCCGGAGATTTACCAGGGGATGGTGGAGATCAAGGGCATCGCCCGCGAGCCGGGGCTGCGCTCCAAGGTCGCCGTCGCGGCGATGCAGCCGAACCTCGACCCGGTCGGGGCGTGCGTCGGCATGCGCGGCGGCCGGATCCAGGCCATCGTCCGCGAACTGCACGACGAGAAGATCGACGTGATCGAATGGAATCCGGACCCGGCCTCCTTCATCGCCAAGGCGCTCAGCCCGGCGCGCGTGTCGGGGGTTTACCTCGACGACGATCCGGTGCGCGGGCGCACGGCGCTGGTCGTGGTCTCGGAAGACCAGCTGAGCCTGGCGATCGGGCGCGAAGGGGTGAACGCGCGCCTGGCGGCCAAACTCACCGGCTGGCGGGTGGACATCAAGAGCGTGGCCGAATCCGCGGCGGACGCCATGCAGAAGCTCGGCAAGGAAGAGATCCTCGCGCCGTTTGTGGAAGCCCAGACGGCGATGATCGAGCAGGTGCAGTCCGCGCTGGCGCGCAAAGCGGAGGGCAAGCCGCTGCCTCCGGAAGATTACAGCACCATGAACCAGTTCGTCACCAGCGTGGAGAAGATCCTCGCCGAACAACGCGAGGGGCGCCGCAAAGCGCAAACCCGCCGCCTTGCGGAAATCCGAAAGAACCTTCCGCCATCGGCGTACGTGCGGACCCTCGACTCGATCGAACTGCCGGAAGGCTTGGGTCCGGCGCTGATCGCCGCGGGCCTCGAATCGGTCGGGCAGACATACGAACGCGCGATGCTGGATCCGGATTCGCTCCTCTCACTTCCGGAAGCAGGCGCGCGGAATTTCGAAAAATTAAAAGAGACGCTCGAGAACGTCATCCTCGACCTGCGGGCGGATGAGAAGGCGGAAGCGGAACAGGCCGCCGCCGAGAAGGCCCAGGAAGCCGCTGCCGCCGGCGAGGCGCCGCAAGCCGCGGGCGAAGCCGCTCCCGAGGCGGCCGTCGAGGGCGCGGTAACGGCCGAAGCCGGCGCGGAAGCCGCGGCGGGGGAAGCCGGGGCCGCCGTGCCGGTCGTTGCCGGTGAAGAGGAAGAGGAATCGGAAGACGAAGAGGAAGAAAAAGGCGCGAAGAAGAAAAAGAAAGGCAAGGCCAAGGCGGTCGTGGAATTCAATCCCGAAACCGGCTTGACCGTCGCCCGGCGCAAACGCAAACCCGGCCGGTCCAAGGATTTGTTGACCGGCGGCCTGGAAGAAGACTGACGATCCCGGAGCTTCCGAACAGCGTGGAACGGTTTTGCAGGCAACGGCGATGAGCCAGAAGAAAACGGCTCCACCCAAGCATATCCCGCAGCGGATGTGCATCGGTTGCCGTGAAGCGCTTGCCAAACGGTCGCTCGTGCGGGTGGTCCGCGGTCCGGACGGAATCCGGATCGACCCGGGCGGAAAGGCCTCCGGGCGCGGAGCTTACATCCACGACCGGCGGGCATGCTGGGAAAAAGCGCTTAGCGGCGCGCTGGCCCAGGCGTTGAAATCCGAGATTGCCCAAGCCGACCGGGATGCACTGGAGAATCACATGCGCCGGTTGGATCCCGGCGGAGAACAGAACCCCGAACCCGCGCCATCGGCCGGAGGAACGGCATGAACTAATTCGGCCGCGGACTACCCCCTGTCGACGACGCCGGGGAGATCGGTGATGGATGGAGGTGCACGATGAGCACTGAGGCACGTAAGATTGTGGAAATCCCCCAAACGTTGACAGTCCGCGCTCTGGCCGAGCGCATTCAAGCCAGCCCGATCGACTTGATCAAACAACTGATGGCCAACGGGGTGATGGCCAATATCAACCAGCAGATCGATTTCGACACCGCGGCGATCATCATCCACGAAATGGGCTTCGACGCCGAACCGGAAAAACAGGTCGAAGAAGCCAAACCCGAAGCGGTGGAAGCGGCGCCGGCCTGGCGCCAGGCCCTCGACAAGGAAGACCAAAAACTCCTCACGCCCCGCCCGCCGGTGGTTACCATCCTCGGGCACGTGGACCACGGCAAAACCTCGCTCCTGGACGCGATCCGTTCCACCGATGTCGCCTCGGCGGAAGCCGGCGGGATCACGCAGCGGATCGGTGCCTACCAGGTCACCCACAACAACCGGCAGATCACTTTTCTCGATACGCCCGGCCATGCCGCGTTCACCGCCATGCGCGCGCGCGGCGCTCAGGCGACGGATATCGTGATCCTGGTCGTGGCCGCCGACGACGGCGTGATGCCGCAGACGCGGGAAGCGCTGGCCCACGCCCGGGCCGCGCGGGTGCCGATCGTCGTCGCCCTGAATAAAGTCGACAAACCCAACGCCAATCCCGACAAAGTCAAGCACCAGCTTTCCGAAGTCGGGCTCGTTCCCGACGATTTTGGCGGCGATACGCTGGTGGTCCCGGTGTCCGCCAAAAAGCGGACCGGGGTGGACGACCTGCTGGAAGCGGTGATTCTGACCGCGGATAATACGAAGATCCTTGCCAACCCGGCCGGCAAAGTGATCGGCAGCATCATCGAAGCCCAACTCGACAAAGCCAAGGGGCCGATCGCCTCGCTGCTTATCCAAAACGGGACCCTTCATCTCGGGGATACCCTGGTGGCCGGCCAGGCCCACGGCAAGATCCGCGCGATGTATGATTTCCACGGCGCGCCGATCGAGCAAGCCGGGCCTTCCACGCCGGTTTCGATCCTCGGGCTGTCGGATCTGCCGCAGGCGGGCGACCTGATCGAAGTGCTGCCGAGCGAAAGGGAAGCGCGCACGCTTACGGCGGAACGGAAATTGGCGGCCAAGACCGCCGCCCAGGGACCGCACAAACCGGTCAGTTTGGAGGACGTTTTCGCGAAATTCCAGGCCGGCGAGGTCAAGGAACTGAAGCTGATTATCAAGGCGGACGGACAGGGTTCGCTCGAGCCGATCATCAACTCCCTCACCGGCCTCTGCACGGAAGCGCTCAAGGTCAACATCCTTTACGCCGAAACCGGGAACATCACCGAGAACGACGTCATGCTGGCTTCCGCGAGCAGTGCGATCGTCGTCGGCTTCTCGGTTCAGCAAGACACATCCGCCCAGCACGCGGCTGAAACCGAGGGTGTCTCGGTGCGGTTGTACGATGTGATCTACCGCCTGACCGAGGACGTCGATAAAGCCCTCAAGGGCATGCTCGAACCGGAGAAGAAGACGGTCATCACCGGCCATGCCGAAGTCCGGGCGGTGTTCAACATTTCCAAGATCGGTAAAATCGCCGGTTGCATCATGCGCGAAGGGGAAGCCAAGCGGAATTCGAAGGTCCGCGTCATCCGGTCGGGCAAGACCATCTTCGAAGGCGACGTCAGCTCCCTGCGCCACGAAAAGGAAGACGTGCGCGAGGTGCGCCAGGGGTTCGAATGCGGCGTGGGCGTGCGGGATTTTCACGAGCTGGCGGTCGGCGACGTGCTGGAATTCTTCGTCCTGCAGGAGGCGTGACCCGTGCCCAGTACCGCGCGCGCGCTTCGGCTGGGGGAACGGATCCGCACTGAACTGGCGGGGATCCTTCTGCGCGAATCCTCCGATCCGCGCTTTGCGATGATCACCGTCACCGAAGTCCGGGTGGACCGCGAATTTTCGACGGCCAATGTTTTCGTCTCGGCCGTCGATTGCGACGAAGCCCGCCGGGCCGAGATCCTGCAGGGGCTCGAAGGCGCCAAGGGATTTCTGCGCAGCGCGCTCGCCTCACGCATTGCGCTGCGCACCTTCCCGGCGCTCCGCTTTCATTGGGACGTCATCCCCGACCGCGCGGAACACATCGAAAGCCTGATCGACAAACTCACGGGAAAGTAAATCCACAGCCGCGGAGGCGCTTGCACCGCGGCTGACCGGAATGTTGCATGGATACCGACACCCTCCTCCAAGCCAAAGCGTTGATATCCCGCAGCCGGGCCGCGCTGGTGCTGACCCATCAGCGTCCGGACGGCGACGCGATCGGATCGATGCTCGGCCTGACCCACATGCTGCGCGCCGCGGGAAAAAAGGCCCATCCCGTCCTGGCCGAAGGCATGAGTTCGGTCTTCCGCTACCTTCCCGGATCCGGAGAGGTGCGCGCCGAAATTCCCGGCGCCTATGACCTCACCGTGCTGGTCGATTGCGCCGACCGGGAACGGATCAGCCTCCCCGAATCCGCGTCCGCCCCGCCGATCGATATCATGATCGATCATCACATCACCAATGCCCGCTTCGGAAAAATCAATCTGGTGGAACCCGCCGCGGCATCCACCGCCGAATACCTCGCCGATCTGGCGGAGGGCCTTGGCCTTGCGATCACGCGCGAGGCGGCGGCCTGCCTGATGGCGGGCGTGGTCACCGACACCCTCGGGTTCCGCACCCCCAACACCGGAATTCATACGCTCGAGGTGGCGCAAGCGCTTATCCGCGCCGGGGCGTCCCTTCCGGAAACGGTCGAGCGCAGCCTGCACCGAAGGTCGTTCGCTGCCGTGCGCTATTGGGGTGCCGGCCTGTCGCGCCTTGGGCGCGACGGGGGAATCGTGTGGACGAGCCTGACCCTCGCCGACCGCGCCGCCGCCGGATATCCCGGGCGTGACGACGCCGATCTGGTAAACATTCTCTCCTCGATCGACGGCCACGAGGCGGCCTTGATGTTCATCGAGCAGGACGATGGAAAAATCAAAATCAGCTGGCGCGTCGTGGCCGGTTTGGATGTGACGCCGCTCGCGATTTCCTACGGCGGGGGCGGCCACCCGGCGGCGTCCGGCGCGCAGGTGGCCGGCGCTCTGGATGAAGTGATGGAGGAGGTGCTTAAGCGCACCAAGGATTGGCTGGCCGGCGCGCATGCCGCAAGAAAACCGCCATCCAATGGAGAAAATCCAGAGGGGCGATAGGTATATAATTCGCGTCTTCCGGGATTCTTCAAATCCTAATCCGGAAATCGGTAGACTGCGCAGTATGGCGCGGTTCCACCCCAGCCCCGGGATCCCGGGCCGGGCTTGGAACAAAAACGGTAGAACGGTAATTACTAAAGGGGAGACTTCTCGAATAGGGAGGATGCATATGCCAAAACCCGGCCTGCTTGTTATTGATAAACCCACCGGCCCAACGTCGCATGACATCGTCAATATCGTCCGCCGCGGAACGCAAATCCGGAAGGTGGGCCACACCGGCACGCTCGATCCGTATGCTTCCGGCGTGCTGCTGATCCTGCTCGGATCCGTCACGCGTCTGGCCGAATACCTTCTGGAAGTGGATAAAGAATACCTCGCCACGATCCGGTTCGGCACGGCCACCTCGACTTTCGACGCCGCGGGACGGGTCACCGCCACCCGCCCGTTCACCTTCCGCGAAGAAAGCCTCGAGGCGAAATTGGCGACCTTCGTCGGCGAACGCCTGCAGGTTCCGCCGGTGTATTCGGCGATTAAAATCGGGGGCCGCAAGGCCTACGACATGGCGCGGGCCGGCGAAGAGATCGAGATGGCGCCGCGCAAAGTCCATATCTACGAGCTTGCCCTCCTGCGCTGGGAAAGCCCCAACGCCGTGGTCCGGGTGCGCTGCTCGCGCGGGACGTACATCCGCTCGATCGCGCACGATATCGGCGAGGCGATGGGCTCGCATGCGCATCTGGTCTCCCTGCGCCGGATCCGCCTCGGGCCGTTTTCCGTCGAACGGGCGACCCCGGTTGAGGAATTGAAGCGCCGCTTCCTGGAGGGCACCTGGGAAAAGGCCGCGATGCCGGCCAGCGCGGTTTTGGAGGGCTGGGAAACGGTCCAGCTCACCGCCGAGGATGCCGAGAAGATCCGCAACGGGATCGCGGTTCCCTCGCCGCAGGGCTCCGCCGGCCGCGCCCGGGCGATCGCGCCCGACGGCGAACTTCTGGCGGTTCTGGAAGCCGACCCGGTTGCCGGAACGTGGCAGCCGAAAAAAGTTTTCATCGACCTGTAGCATTCGATGCAAACCATCGACTCGCTCGAACACGCCGCACTGCGGGGGGTGTATCTCGCCATCGGATCCTTCGACGGGCTGCACCGCGGGCATCGCCATCTGCTCGAGACGATGACCCAGGCCGCGCAGGAAGACGGCTCCCCGGCCGTCGCCTTAACCTTCTTCCCGCATCCGCGGATCGTCCTCGGGCAGCCGTCCTCGCCGCCTTTCCGCTACCTTATCCCGTTGGAAGAGCGCCTGCGCCTGCTGGGCGAGTTCCCGCTGGATGCCGTGATCGTCCAATCCTTCACGCCTGAATTTTCGCGAACCGCCGCCGCGGATTTTCTCTCCCTCCTAAAAACCCGCCTCGGCCTGCGGTCACTCTGGTGCGGACCGAATTTCTCGCTCGGAAAGGGGCGCGAAGGGAACGTCGCTTATCTCACGGAAAAAAGCGTCGGAATGGGTTTTTCCTTGTATGTGGTTCCCCCGCTTACCGACTCCGCCGGTCCGATTGCTTCCAGCCGGATCCGCCAGGCGCTGGCCGCCGGCAACGTCATCGGGGCCGCCGAACTGCTCGGGCGGCAGTTTGCCGTTTCCGGAACGGTCGTCCACGGCATGGGGCGCGGACGCACGCTCGGGTTCCCGACCGCCAACCTCGACCTTTGGCCGGAACTGGCGGTTCCCGCCCACGGCATCTATGCCGGATGGGTGTACCTTGCCGGACGGCGTTTTGCCGGAGCCACCAGTATCGGCATTCGCCCGACGTTCGAAAACGGGACGGCGCATGCGGCCACGGTGGAGACTCACCTGCTGGATTTCGACGGCGATATTTACGGAGCGACCCTGCAAGTGAAGTTCGTCGCCCGGCTTCGTCCGGAGATTCGTTTCCCGAATACGGACGCGCTCCGCCAACAGATGATGAAAGATGTCGCCCAAATACGCCTCATCCTGCAGGAGGAATCGTGAGCGAACCTTCCCGGCGGGTGTATCTGCTGCGGGCGCGGGATCTTTCCCCCGAGACGATCGCGGTCGCGTTCGCTAAAACCTCCCGCTCCCCGGAACCGTTCGACCAGACCGCGGCCGAACTCAGCGACAACCGGAGCGCCCAATTCCACGAAAAATGGGTTGTCGGGTACGGCCATTCCTCGGTCGCCGAGCACGCCGTCCTGCATATCGCCGCGGAAAACGTTTCGCGCCTGGCGATCGAGTGCATTGAATCGAACCGGCTGGCTTCCTTTACCGAAAAAAGCACGCGATACCAGAAATGGTCGAGCGGCGCTTTCGTCGTCCCCCCGGAAATCGCCGGGAGCGCGACTGAAAAAACATTCCGCGGCGCCTGCGAACTCCTGCTCGGGGCTTATCAGCAAGCGCTGGATGCCGTGGGCGCCCTGGCCCGCCGGCGGTTCCCGCGCCTGGAAGGTGAAAGCGACGCGCGCTGGGAAGGCCGGATCCGCTCAGGCTATGTCGACGTCTGCCGCTACCTGCTGCCGGCGGCGGTCGTGGCGAACGTGGGGATCACGATCAACGCGCGCGCGCTCGAGCACGCTTTGCGAAAAATGCTTTCCCATCCCTTGATGGAAGTGCGTGCGATCGGCGCGGAGATCAAGCGCGCCGCGCTGGCCGAAGTGCCGACCCTCGTGAAGTATGCCGAGGAAAACGCCTACCTGCGGGATACGCCCGAGCGCTTCCGCGAGGCTTCCGGCGGATTGGGGAACACCGGCGGGGATGCGGAGAAGGCGCCGCGCGGTTGGATGAAGCTTGTCCGGACCGAGCCGGACGCGGAGGATCTCGCCCTGGCAGCCGCGGGAGTCCGGTTTGGCGGGTGGGGATTCTCGGAATCCCTCGCCCGCATCCGTGGCGCATCCGCCGAACAAAAACGCAGCCTGGCCGACGCCCTGCTGGGATCGCTGGAAGATCACGACATACCCCTGCGCGAACTGGAATATGTCAATTACACGTTCGAATCCATCATGGACCAGGGGGCATATTTTGAAGTTAAGCGCCACCGCATGAGCAGTCAGACTCCCGGGCCGCTGACCTGCGACCTCGGGTACCTGACCCCACGCTGGGTGGATGAAGCCGGCTTCCGCGGCGAATATGATGCCGCGATGCGGCAGGCGGCCGACGCTTACCGGATGATCCGCAGAGAACACGGGCCGGAGATCGCCGCCTACCTAGTCCCCAACGGCTTCCTGCGGCGGCTGGTGCTGGGGATGAATCTGCGCGAAGCGTTTCACTTCTGCCGTTTGCGGTCCTCGGAAAGCGCGCATGCCGCAGTCCGGGTGCTTGCGTTGCAGGCCGCGGAACAGATCCGCTCCGCGCATCCGTTGCTGGGGGGGTATCTGAAGATGGACGAAGGATGGGATTGGAGGAAGCTGGAGGAGGATTTTTTTTCTTACGGTGTAAATCATTCCGAGCCCTGAGCCGAAGGCAATGGGCGAGGAATCGGCCTCTTAATTGGCCAACGAAATTCTTGCTGGGAGAGTTACCGATCCCTCGCCCTGAAAAACAGGGTTAAGGGACGACACTTTAAAAGGAGACCTTATGTCCAAACAATATTCCGCACCGCCCGCTATGACGATCGATCCCAAAAAGCGCTACACCGCAGTATTCCAGACCGACCTTGGCAATTTCGAAGTGGAGTTGTTCGCCGCGCAGGCGCCGAAGACCGTCAACAATTTCATTTTCCTGGCGCGCGACGGATTCTATGACGGCACCACCTTTCATCGCGTGATTCGTGGTTTCATGGCCCAGGGCGGCGACCCGACCGGAACCGGCCGCGGCGGCCCGGGATACAAATT
>CAZYSF010000326.1:0-2679 GCA_964649635.1 uncultured Anaerolineales bacterium
ACCGCCTTTATCTCACGGCCATGAGACGTAGACGACTCCGAGCGCAAGCCGGTCGCCGGCCTGCAGGCGGATCAGGCGCGCGGCGGGATCGTCCGGCGCCGTCTCCGCCGGGCACCAGTTGTAGGGGGCCGAGACGATCAGGAAGTAGCTCCCCGGCGGCACATTGGTGAGCGCGAAATTGCCGTATCCGTCCGAGCGGCCGTTGATATCCCCGCGGGCCGCATCCGGCCCGGCCAGAAAAGCCGGCATGGCATCGCGGGCTTCGCCCTCGGCCGGGGTCAGGTAGAACGCCGTCTCGGAAATGATTTTTTTTATCGTGTAGGAATACAGCGCGCCGGAAACAGAGGCAAGCCCCGGATCGGGCGCGGGCGCGTCCGCGGGCGGCAGCGGGGTGAGCAGGGTTTTCGACTCGTCGGTGGCGACCGGGCCGAAGTATTCGCCGTCGGCCGGGTAGGGGTCAACGCCTGCGGGAGCCGAGGCGCGCGCCGGCGCGCAGGCGGCGAGGATCAAACCCAGCAGCGCCATGCCGATCAGCGGATGCTTCATCACGCCAGGGCGCGGGTGAACACGCGGTGGGCCATGAACTGGTCGCCGGCGACGTTCTTGTAGTAGGTCAGCTGGACGTAGCCGTCGATCGGCTGGCTCGAGCTCTCGATCCGCAGCGAGCCTTCCCAGTTATTGGGGATCCCGTTCTCGGCTTCGGCGCTTTCGGTCCCGGTGCCGAGGCGGTGGTTGCGCTGCAGGCTGCTTTCGCCGGGCAGGACCAGGCCGGCGATGATGATCGTATCGGCCGCGTCGACCACGCCGTCGTGGTTGATGTCGCAGGAGGCGACGGGGCAGTTGCCGTTGGTGGCGGGAATGTAATGCAACGGGAGGGCGGTCGAGGCGTTGCCGAGGTTGCGGATGCCGACGACGCTGGCGAAGCCGTTCGGAAGGACCTTGGCCACCAGCGGGATGAACATCACCCGGTCCGTGCCGCCGGCGCGGACCGCCTCATAAGCCGAGGCGCCGATCACGCCGGTGGGGGAATTGTAGTAGCGGATCTGGACGATCGCCGCGAGGGTCGCTCCCGGCGCCTGCACTTCGCATGTCCCGGCCCAGGCGACCGGATAAGCCAGGGCGTCGCCGATCGGGTTGAAGGAATAGGATCCGTTGGTGGCGATGATGGACGGATTGGTGAAATCGAGTTCGGCAGGCGTGTTGCCCCAGATGGTCCGGCAGTGCATCGCCAGCGCGCCGGCCGCGATTTCCGCGCCGCCGATGTTCTGGACGGTGATCACCGTGCTCATGCCGTTTTCCAGGCGCGAGAAGAAGATCGGCACGATCCACTCCGGACCGAGTTCCTCCTGCGGAAAGGCGTTGAAGGTCTGGAGGATGTCGGGCCCCTGGAAGAAGTTGGAGACGACGGTGATCTTGCGGGAATTCAGCGCGGTGACAACCGCCGAGCCGATCCAGTTATCCGGCAGGTTGGTCTCCGCCGTGAGATCGTAATAATAGGAGACGCCGGGCTGGATCGCATCGATCGTGCGGGTGTAGCCGCCGGTCGAACCGGTGTTGGGGATCAGCTCGATGGTGACCGTGACCGCTTCGGCGTCCGCATTCTGGATGATGATCTGGCTGTTGCCGGTGCCGGAAAGCGTGAAGCGGTTGCGGGCGGCGAGCGGGACGTAGTAGACCGAATGGCCCTCGAGGAAGCCGGTGTAGGCGCCCTGGGTCGGGACCTGGCCGCGGGCCTGGATCTGGACGATCGCCCCGACCGGGCTGTCCGAGGCGATCACGACCGAGCCGCGCCCGGGCTGCATGGTCGGATCGAAATATTGTTTGACCTGGATCGAGCCGCCGTTGGGCGGCAGGCTGAAGCTGAGGTTGCCGGCCGAGACGCCCGGCCAATCCGCGCCGCTTTCCAGGAGGTAGGAGATCGCGCCGGTGGCGGGATTATCCTTATCCAGGTTGACCAGGGTGAAGTTGGTGCTGAGCTGCTTGGCGGTGGCGGCGGCGCGCGCCGGGATGGGCGCGCAAAACGCAAGCGCGGCCAGAACCGCGATGATGGCGAAGATGGTCTTCCGGTGGATCATGCGGGCCTCCTAATCAGGTGGTCGAGCAGCCCGCGAGTTCCTCGCGGGCGTATCGAGACCACATGGTCAACGATACGGATTCTATCGGTGGTCTCGATACGGGCTTCGCGTTCCCTCGCTTTGCTCGGGACAGGTGCTCAGCCCTACTCGACCACCTTTCTTGAAAAGGTGGTCGAGTAGCGGTCTTTGCGTATCGAGACCACCGGCCCGATACACGAAATGCCTCTCTTTGTTTTTGATTTGTGCGTGGTCTCGATACGGGCTTCGCGTTCCCTCGCTTTGCTCGGGACAGGTGCTCAGCCCTACTCGACCACCTTTCTCTTCCCTTGATTCTCGTCCGCTCTACAATATCATACCTGCGAAAAATTTCCCACTTTAGACATGTCACCTCTCGACCTCGGATGACGTCGCAATACTGAGAAGCAGATCCTTCGGACGCGTAGACCGCGTCCTCAGAATGACACCCATGTCACCCCTCGGCCTCAGGATGACACCACTCCCGCATACACCTCAAGTATCCGCTTCGCGATCACGGGCCAATCGTACCGCTCGCGCACGGCGGCCGCGGCCGCCCGACCCATCGCCCGCCGGCGGTCCGCGCGCC
>CAZYSF010000327.1:0-7986 GCA_964649635.1 uncultured Anaerolineales bacterium
GCGATGAGCATCGGTGATCCTGCCCTCGCGAAGCATCACCGCTCGTCTTTGAATTTTGAGCGGTGATGCTTGCGCAGCGAGGGCTTCCGATGCGATGAATTCGCGAGCGGGGGGACGAAGGGTCTCAAGAATTTAAGCGGAACAGATGCTTCGCTCTGCTCAGCATGACAACAATTTCCAAGATTTCGAAATCGCATGCTGGCAGGAGGATGAAATGGGTGCTTTATCCGGAAAAACCGCGCTCATCTTCGGTGTTGCCAACGATCACAGCATCGCTTGGGGGATCGCCCAGGCGTTCGCCCGCGAAGGGGCAAAGCTGGGATTTTCCTACGCCGGCCCGGTCCTGGAAAAGCGGGTCCGGCCGCTGGCGGAATCGCTCCGTTCGCGATTCGTTGAATTGTGCGATGTCGGCGATGATATGCAGATCGCGAATGTGATGGAAAAAGCCGGAGCGTACTTCGGCGGGATCGATATCCTCGTCCACTCGATCGGTTTTGCGCGCAAGGAGGAACTCACCGGGCCGTATTTCAACACCACCCGCGAGGGATTCCGCTTGGCGATGGATATCAGCGTCTATTCCTTCACCGCCCTCGCCCGGGCCGCACTGCCGATACTCAATCCGGGCGGCGCCCTCCTGACCCTTACCTACTACGGCGCCGAAAAGGTCACCGCCAACTACAACGTTATGGGCGTGGCCAAAGCCGCTTTGGAATCCTCCGTCCGCTACCTGGCCAACGATCTTGGCCCGCGGCGGATCCGGGTTAACGCCATCAGCGCCGGGCCGATCCGCACCCTGGCCGCGGCGGGCGTGAGTGGATTCAAACTTATGCGCTCCCGTTTCCGCGAGGTCGCGCCCCTGCGGCGGCATGTCACCATCGAAGACGTCGGCAACACCGCCGTCTTTCTTTGTTCGGATCAGTCCGCCGCGGTCACCGGCGAAGTGGTGTATGTGGATGCGGGCTTTAATATCCTCGGCGTTCCCTCGCCCGAGGACGGGGAGGACGGTTAGCGTTTCGCCCGTGCTTACGGGATAATATCCGTCTGAGATGGCCGATCCCCGCCACGGTTAACAAGAAAAATGAAAGCTCCGACACTCTCCGACCTCCGCTTCTCCAGAATCAGGATCCCCTAAGCCATGCATGCCCAACTGCTACGCGCCCCCGCCCCGGTTGCCGCCTCCCCGCTGGAGTGGGCAGAATTACCCGATCCGCAGCCCGGACCCCGCCGGATCGCGATTCGCGTCTCGGCCTGTGCGGTCTGTCACACCGATCTGCACACGGTCGAGGGAGAGTTGATACCGCCGCACCTTCCGATTATCCCGGGCCATCAGGTCGTGGGGTCGATCGTCGCGCTGGGGCCGGATGCCGCCGGCTGGTCGGTTGGGGATCGCGCCGGCGTTTTCTGGCTGCATGATGCCTGCGGCCAATGCGAGTTTTGCCGGCGCGGCGAGGAGAACCTGTGCCCGCACGCGGAATTCACGGGTTTGCACCGGAACGGCGGATATGCCGAGTACATCCTGGCGCAGGCGGATTTCGCCATCCGGATTCCGGATGCGTTCGACGACGTGCAGGCCGCACCGCTTCTGTGCGCCGGAGTCATCGGATACCGCTCGCTGCGCAAGGCGGAAGTGCATCCGGGCGAAACCGTCGGACTGTTCGGGTTCGGCGCCAGCGCCCATCTCGCCATCCAGGTGGCGAGGCATTGGGATTGCCGCGTCTTCGTTTTTACACGCAGTGCCTCTCACCGGGATCATGCGCGGTCGCTCGGCGCGGACTGGACGGGCGACGCATCCGATTTGCCGCCCGCCCAACTCGATCGCGCCGTCATCTTTGCCCCGTCCGGCGCATTGGTTCCCGCCGCCCTGGAACGGCTGCGGCCCGGCGGGACGCTCGCGATCAACGCCATCTCCATGTCGGATATCCCCGCCTTGCCCTATCATCGGCTGTATGGCGAACGGACCGTCCGCAGCGTCGCCAACGCCACCCGGAGGGATGCGGTTGAATTCCTGCAGCTTGCGGCGAAAATCCCGATCCGCGTCACCACCCTAACCTTCGGCTTGAAGGATGCGAACCACGTTCTCCGGCTTCTCAAAGAATCGAAATTGGAGGGCGCCGCGGTTTTAGTCCCGTAAGCGCGGCGATTGGAGGAATCACCCTCCGCAGTCAGGAGCAACTGGCGTAAACTCCTGATTGACCGAGAGCTTTACCAAGCTTCGGAAAAACTCGGTAGGTGGCATTGCGAGCGACCCCTTCGCTGTGCTCAGGGCAGGCTCCGGGAGCGAAGCAATTTCCCATTTCTAGGGATAATCAGCAGAATGCTTCACCTGCCCCGGTTGGGGTAGGCCGGGGTCGCTTCGCTCCTCGCAATGACCATTCCCTGCTTTTCCCTAAGCCGTAATAGGTCGCGACGAGGCAACCATGATCCGCATCGGCACTTCCGGTTTTTCCTACAAGGATTGGGTCGGGCCGGTTTATCCGGAAAAAATGCCGGCGAAGGACTGGCTGTGCTTCTACGCGGCCCAGTTTTCCACGGTCGAGCTGAACGTCACGTTCTACCGGCTTCCTTCGACGCGCAATATCGACGCCTGGCTGCGGAAAACGCCTGACGATTTTTTATTCACGGTCAAGGCATTCCGCGGGTTGACCCACGAGCGGGAGAATCCGGATTTTGCGGCCTTCGCCGATTCCATCCGGCCGCTTGCCGAAGCGGGAAAACTCGCCTGCGTGCTGGCCCAATTTCCGAATTCCTTCCATCCGATTCCCCAAAACAAGGAATACTTGAAGCGCCTGCGCGCCGGATTGGAGAAATACCCCCTCGTGGCGGAGTTCCGCCACGCCGCTTGGGCCCGCCCGGAAACGTTCGACCTGCTGCGCGGATCATCCATGGGGTATTGCTGCGTCGACGAGCCGCCGCTGCGCGGGCTGATGCCGCCCGCGGCGGTCGCCACCTCCCCGGTCGGATACATCCGTTTTCACGGCCGGAACGCGGCGCATTGGTACGAGCACGCGGATCCGGCGGAACGGTACGATTACGAGTACACGGCGGAAGAATTGGAGGAGTGGCTTCCGAAAATCCGTGATGTGGAAAAGGCTGCCGAGGAAACCTACGTCTACTTCAACAATCACCCGCATGGGCACGGCGTGGCCGGCGCCAAGGTGCTGGGGAAACTTCTCAATATCGAACGCAAGGAAGAGTAGTGCGATCACGGATTGCGCGGATAATTTCATCGGATTTTACGGATATTGCTAAATCTGTGAAATCGTTTTTCGAATCCATGAAATCCGTGGTCATTGTTTTCGCGGCGTCATCATCTTCCGGTATTGATGCTCCTCGGCCGGTCCACCGGGAACTCGTGTGAATCCGCACTTGGTCTCATAGAAATGATGGTTCTTCTTGGCAAATTTCGGCGTTGTCAGCCGCCAGCTTTTTGCCTGCGGATATCTGCCTTCGATGAACTTCCAAGCCTTGCTCCCTATACCGCGGTCCTGAAAATCCGGATCTATAAAAATCGTTCCGAGGATGTTATCGCCGTTTGGAAGATTCCAGACGATGATGCCCCCGATCGCGGCGCCGTCCGCGATCACCTTGTAGCCGTCGGTGACGGAATAGCCGAACAGCCACTTCCGGAAGAAATCCCCGTTGTCGTAACCCTCGGGTCCGCCCCGCTCCACTCCCAGGTGTTTCCGCGAGTCATCATCGAACGCCCGGGTCATCACCCGGGTGAGCTCCGGGATATCGGCTTCGGTAATATTTTCAAAAGAGAGGTCCATATGACACATAGCTAGATCCTGATAATCCTGTAAATCCTGTCTATTTCTTTCGTCGAAGTTCCATTAATCGCTGTTTGGCGTCCGCCGCCTGCGTGAAGAATCCGTTGATCTGTTCGCAGCTCTCGAACCGTCCGCATTCCGCGCAGGTGGTGAGTTTTTGTCCCTGAGCACATGTCCGCATGGGACACACCCGGCAGCCGAGGAAAACCCGGCCCTCGACGGTGGTGCATCCGTCGCACACCATCTCCTCCGCCCTTAAATCGGTGCGGCCTGTGAAGGCTGAGAACTGCGCCGACCACTCACGGGCGGTCTTTTCCCGAAGGACACCGTCGTTGGTCTTCGTGGCAAGGAAGACGGGGCATGTCGTGCAATCGAGCCCGCAATAGGCGATGATGGTCATGGGTCCTCCTGGTAAAGGATATATTCCTTCATTATGGGCTGCACGTAAAGGGGGATTTTGATAAATTAAACCCCCTGCCGCCCTGAAGGGCGTCGCTTGTACACAAAGCCCGCTGACGCGGGCTATCTCATATGGGATTTTCTGCCCCGAAGGGGCATTGTGTCCCAGCGCGGGGATTCATCCCCGCGTTTTTTTCGTGCCCTTCGTGCTCTTCGTGGATATATTTATTCTCCGTGACAACTTTCCCCCGGCACGTTACAATCACCCCATGAACCGCCGCATCATCGTCGCCATCACCGGCGCTTCCGGCGCCGTGTACGGCATCCGGACGCTGGAGATCCTGCGATCGCTTGCGATCGAAACCCATCTCGTCGTCAGCGATGCCGCCCGCCGGATCATCGAACCGGAAACCGGCCGATCCGCGTCCGAGGTCGGGCGGTTGGCGTCGACGGTTTACGCTGCGGATGATATACACGCCCCGATCGCATCGGGTTCCTTCCCCGTCGACGGGATGATCATCGCGCCCTGCTCGATTAAAACACTCTCCGCCGTCGCGAACGCGTATACCCCGGACCTTATCCCCCGGGCGGCGGACGTTTGTCTAAAGGAAGGCCGCCCGCTTGTCCTCATGGTGCGCGAATCGCCGCTGCATGCCGGCCACCTGCGGCTGATGCAGGACGCCGCCCAGGCCGGTGCAATCATTTTCCCGCCCATCCCGGTCTTTTACGGAAATCCGCAAAGCGTCGCGGATATTGTGAACGCCTCGGTCGGCCGGGCGCTGGCGCGGATGGGGATCGAAAACGATTTCTATCCGCGTTGGCGCGGGTCGGGCCCATCCTCTGCGGAAAATCCTCACATAGGCTGATCCATGTCCCTGAGAGACTTCATCGCCGAACTGGAGCGCACCGGAAAACTGGCCGTCGTCCGCCAACCGGTCTCGAAGAATTACGAGATGGCCGGCATCCTCAAGAAACTCGAACCGCGGCCGGTGCTTTTCGAGCATATTAAAGAATCCCAATTCCGCGTAATCGGCAATCTCTTCTGCGGCAAAAAGCCGTTCTCGGATTACCTCCGGATTTCACCGCCGCAGATCATCGCCACGATGACGAACGCAATCGCGCATCCCGTTTCGCCGGCGGTCTGGAGCGCGGGCACCCCGCCCTGCCAGGAAGTCGTTGAACTTGCGCCGGATCTCGACTCTCTGCCGATCCTCTATCATTGTGAAGGCGATGGCGGCAACTACATCAGCTCGGGCGTCTTCCTGGCCAAGCATCCGATCCACGGCCAGAACGCGGATTTTCACCGGGCAATGCAGTTTTCGAAGACCGAGATGGCCGTGCGTGTCGTCCAAGGCCGGCACTTCGACGCCTTCCTCAAGGATCGCAGGTCCCTCGATGTGGCGGTGTGCATCGGCCTGCCTCCGAACATCCTTGCCGCGGCGGCCACCTCGGTCGAGCTCGGATACGACGAACTGACGATCGCCTGCGCACTCGAGCCGTTCACGGTTGTGCCGGCCAAGACGGTCGACATCCTTGTCCCGGCCGGGGCGGAATTCGTGCTGGAGGGAACCGTCCACTACGAACGACGCTACGCGGAAGGTCCGTTTGTCGACCTGACCGAGACGCAGGATATCATCCGCAACGAGCCGGTGTTCGAAGTGAAGGCGGTCACCCACCGGCACGACGCGATCTGGCAGGCGCTCCTGCCCGGCGCGCTCGAGCACAAACTGCTGATGGGCATGCCGCGCGAGCCGACCATCTTTCAGGCGGTGAACCGCACGGTGAAATGCCTCGACGTGCACGTCAATCCGGGCGGCTGTTCCTGGCTGCACGCTATCGTCCAGATCGAGAAGCAGAATGAGGACGACGGGAAGCAGGCGATCGCGGCCGCTTTTGCGGGGCATCGTTCATGCAAGCACGTGTTTATCGTCGATCGCG
Organism: uncultured Anaerolineales bacterium; assembly: GCA_964649635.1. GTDB lineage: Bacteria > Chloroflexota > Anaerolineae > Anaerolineales > RBG-16-64-43 > JAFGKK01. Next base: position 6,108 of record CAZYSF010000327.1, read on the forward strand.
ACATCGATATATACGATCCGCTGTCGGTCGAATGGGCGCTGGCCACCCGCTTCCAGGGCGATGCGGATCTGGTCGTCCTGCCGCGTTCACCCGGCTCCTCGCTCGATCCATCCAGCGAACCGGGTACGCACAATACCTGCCGGGTCGGTTACGATCTCACCAAACCGATGGAATCCAAGGGCAAGAAATTCGACAAGACACCGTTCCCGGATGTGGATTTGAAGAAATTTGGAATGTGACCTCACCCGCATCCCCCGGCCCCGTAGGGCGCAGCGACGCTGCGCCCTACGGGGCCGGGGGATGCGGATTGGATACCGGTGATACAGAAATGATCCTCACTCCCGAAGAACAATCCATGCTGGCCGGCGACCTGGGCCGCGCCGCGCAAACGGCCATGCAGATTCTGGCGGCGCTCGGAAAAATCTACGAAGCCCAACGCATGATCCCGGTGCGGTCGGTACAGATCGCCGGTGTGAGCTACGACAACCTCGGCGAGGCCGGCCTCGAGTGGCTGACGGAGATGGCCGACGGCGGCGGAAAGGTGCGCGTGCCGGCCACGCTCAACCCGGCCGGCATGGACCTCGAAAATTGGCAGTCGCTGGGGATCCCGGCGGATTTCGCCGAACGCCAGCTGCGCGTGATCGAATCCTTCACCCGCATGGGTGTGACCCCGACCTGCACCTGCACGCCGTACCTGGCGGGAAATCTGCCCCAGGCAGGGGATACGCTCGCCTGGGCGGAAAGCAGCGCGGTATGCTATGCCAATTCGGTCCTCGGCGCCCGGACCAACCGCGAGGGCGGGCCGAGCGCGCTGGCGGCCGCCCTGACCGGCCGGACTCCTGAATATGGAATGCACCTGGACGCGAACCGCCGGCCGGGTGTGACTGTCGAAGTCTCCGCCCGGCTTTCCGATACCTCGGATTACGGCGCGCTCGGAAAAATCATCGGGGATCGGTTGGAAACCTCCGGACGCAAAACCATTCCCTGGATCGCCGGGGTGGGAAAACCGGCGCTCGAGCAATTGAAATCACTCTGCGCAAGCGCAGCCACATTCGGCGGATTGGCGATGTTCTACGTTCCAGACGTCACACCGGATGCCGCCGGGCACACTCCCCCGCAGGATTCTTTCGCCGTGTCGGCGGATGATCTGCAGACCGCAAAAGCCTCGCTCACGGACGCGCTCCCCGCGGATGTGGATTTCTTCTCGCTCGGCTGCCCGCACCTGACCCTTCCGGAAGTGGCGCGGATCGCCGGGCTCCTCGAGGGCAAGCGGATGGCGAAGGAATTCTGGATCACCACTTCGCGGCCGGTAAAGCGCGAGGCGGACCGCCTGGGATATACGGAGATCATTCAGCGCAGCGGGGCAAAATTCGCGGTGGACACCTGCTGCGTCGTGGCACCGATCCGCGGGCGGTTCCGCGCGATGGCGACCGACAGCGCGAAGGCATGCTATTACGCGTCATCGAAGAATAAATTCAAAACGCGGCTGCTCGATTTCGACGCGGTCGTGAACGAGGCACTGGATAAATGAGTGCCGGTGGGACGATCCTGCAGGGACGGAGTATCCATCCCGGTTCCGCGGAGGGGGAAGCGCTTGTCAGCCGGATGGGTATTTCCTTTTTCGGCGGCGTGGATCCGGAGACCGGGATCGTTGTGGAAAAGGGCCACGATCTGCAGGGCAGGAGCATCTCCGGAAAGGTTCTGGCGTTTCCCACAGGAAAGGGCTCAACGGTCAGCTCCTATACGTTGTACCGGATGAAGAAAGCCGGGACGGCGCCGGCCGCCATCCTGAACGCGGAATGCGAACCGATCACCGCGGTCGGCTGCATCCTGGCGGGGATTCCGTGCATCGACCGCCTCCCGCTCGATCGCATTTATC
>CAZYSF010000328.1:0-1696 GCA_964649635.1 uncultured Anaerolineales bacterium
ATGATCAGGAATCCGGGGCCGATAGTCCATAGCGCCAGCAGGATCGGGAAGATGCTGAAGAGGTTGGCGATCGGCGGCAGATTGAGCGGATCGAGGATCAGCCGTTCGATCCAGCCGCTGCCGGGCGAGACCAAGCCGAAGACGATGATGAACAGCGCGATGGCTGGAATCACGCTGGGCATGAAAACGAGGGTCCGGAACAATCCCTTGAAGCGCACGCGCGCGCTGGAAAACACCGCCGCCAGGCCGAGCGCCACCCCCAGCTCGATCGGGACCGCCTGTACGAGTACCGCGATCGAACCGAACAGGCTGCTGCCGGCCGAGGCATCCTTTAAAATGTTTATATAATTCGTCAACCCGATAAACTTTGTATTCTCGGGTTCCAGCATTTTAAAATCCGTAAAGGAAAACCCGAGCGCCGCCAGGATGGGGATGGCCTTTAAAAGGACGAAGCCGAGGATCCAGGGCAGGAGGAACAGAAAGCCCACCAGCCCTTTGCGCTGCCGCATGGTGAGGTGCCCGCGCGGCCTGCGCAGCCATTCGCCGATATTGAACCTGCTTTTGGTGATTTCCATAAAACGCCGCCTCCCGGCATGAGGCATCCGGACCCGGATGCCTTACGGATATTGGGTGTCACGGCCGAACCGGACACAAAAAGAATTGGGCAGAGAAGAAATCCGGTGCGAGGGTCTTAACCGTTTTGGTAATGCGGCCCTGTTTTACTTCTCAAGGATCTGCCGCCCGATGACGAGATCATCCGGTCCGACGCCGCGGGAACCGATCCTTCGAATAATTTCGATGCGCATTTATTTCCCCGGGAGGCTCGAGGATCCACTTGCCTATTGGACCATCCTGCGAATGATTGTACCTTTTGATAATTACCGCTGCCTGTGAGAATGCTGAGAAGTGGATTCTACCCGAACATCGCGAGGGTCAACAAGGCCGGGGGAGGGTGATTTGGATGGGAACGGCGCGCGGGACGACGGCCGGCTTGGGAACGGCGGACCGGGTGAACGGGCTGAACAACTCAAGTATCTGATTACGGATTTGGATCGCTTGATTAAAGGAACCCACGGCTGGAACGGAATTTAACGGGCGGTTCGGAGCAAGAAACCATGCTTTGCGTCCCCATTGAATAACCGTACCCCGATCCGCAAGAAAATCGGAAGGGGGGCGTGCGTCGGTGGTCGAAGTAGCTGTAATAATCAAGACACACGGCGCCGGCGTAAAAGTAAGTTTGGGAATCGAAGTCCATTTTTCCCTCCCGCATGGTACCGATCCTGTGAATTTGGATATAACCTGAAAAATCCGATTGACAAGTTAGATTCCGGTGCTATAACCCTCTTTAAATAAATTGCCGATTATCCTTGTTCCTTCGACGCTCAGGGCAATCGAAAAAAATTTAATAAAGGAGAAATATACATGAAGAAGATCATCCTTGCGGTTATCGTTACGGGTCTGGCCGTCCTTCTGACGGCGGGGTGCTCGGCGACGGCGGCAACGGAGCCGCCCGCCGCCTCCACCGCTGTGCCGGAAACCGCGACTCCCGAATCAGACCTGCCGGCGCCGGTCGGCAAGCTGCACTGGTTCGGGACGTCGGCGATTCTGTATCACGGTTCGAAGAACATCTATTTTGATCCGGTGGCTTTGGAGGGCGACCTTCCGCAGGCCGATATCATCCTGATCAGCCATGGGC
>CAZYSF010000329.1:0-2692 GCA_964649635.1 uncultured Anaerolineales bacterium
AGGTCGGGCAGTCGCGCCCGGCCGGTTCCGGCGTATCGTCGGCCTTCGGGATCTCCTGCTGCGCATGCTTTAAATCTTTGCAGAAAGGTTCGTAAAACTCCCGCAGGGTGGAAGCCCAGTCGTGAGTCCCCTCGGCGATCTCATCCAGCTCGTCTTCCATCGTCGCGGTGAAACCGGTGTTGATCACGTCCGGAAAGTACGTGACCAGCATGTCGTTCACCGTGAACCCGATTTCGGTCGGCAGCAGGCGTTTCTCTTCGCGGACGACGTACCCGCGCTGCTGGATCGTGGACAGGATCGGCGCGTAGGTTGATGGGCGTCCGATGTCGTTTTCCTCGAGCGCCTTGACCAGCGCGGCCTCGGTATAGCGGGGCGGGGGCTGGGTGAAATGCTGTTCGGGGAAGATGCCTGCGACCTTCAGCGACTCCCCGTCATTCAGGGGCGGCATCGCCGTCTGCCCGTCCTCTTCCTCGGTTTGGTCTTCATCCCGGGCTTCCTCATAAACCGCCAGGAACCCCTGGAACCGCATTACGGCTCCGGAAGCCCGTAACAGGTACTTCCGCGCTCCTGCGGCCTCCACGTCAACCTGGATGGTATCAAACAGGGCCGGAGACATCTGCGAAGCGACGAAACGCTGCCAGATCAGTCCGTACAGGCGGTTTTGATCCCGGCTCAGATACGCCTCGAGCGCTTTCGGCTGCCGCATCACCGAAGTCGGCCGGATGGCTTCGTGTGCTTCCTGCGCGCTGCGCGATTTGGTCCGGTACTGCGGTGGCTCGGCTGGGAGGGATTCCTTTCCGTACTTTTCGGCGATGAAATCCCGGGCTTCCTTCTGCGCCGCATCCGCCACCTGGGTGGAATCCGTGCGCATGTACGTGATCAGGCCGGTCATGCCCTGGGAATCGATCTCCACGCCTTCGTACAACTGCTGGGCGATGGCCATCGTCTTCTTAGGGGAAAAGCCGAGTTTGCGGGAAGCCTCCTGCTGGAGGGTTGAGGTGGTGAAAGGGGCGGACGGATTGCGTCGGCGTTCCCCGCGCCGCACCCGGGCGACGCGGTAGGCAGCCTGTTTCAGGTCTGCCACCATATCCCCGGCTTCCTTTTCGGAGCCCAGGGTGAAATCCTGATCGTCCACCTTTGCCAGTTTGGCGCGGAAGGTTGCCCCGCCGTTCGTGACTTTCGCCAGATCCGCCGCGATCGACCAGTACTCGACCGCTTCGAACGCGCTGATCTCCCGCTCGCGTTCCACCACCAGGCGCAGCGCCACCGATTGGACGCGCCCCGCCGAAAGGCGGCTGCGGACCTTGGACCACAGGAGCGGGCTGAGCATGTACCCGACCAGCCGGTCGAGGATTCTCCGCGCCTGCTGGGCATTCACCAAATTCATGTCGATCTCGCGCGGATGCTGGAATGCTTCGTCCACGGCGGATTTGGTGATCTCGTGGAAGACGACCCGGTGGGTCGGGATTCCATCCAGCTCCGCCGCTTCCTTCAGATGCCAGGCGATCGCTTCGCCTTCGCGGTCCGGATCGGTTGCGAGGTAGACCTGTTCCGCCTGCTGGGCCAGCGCCTTCAATTCCTTTACAATCGGCCGCTTCTCGTTGGGGATCCGGTATTTGGGGGCAAATCCGTTATCGACATCGACCGACAGCTGCGAGCGCAGAAGGTCGCGCACGTGTCCGACGGACGCCCGCACCTGGTAACCTTTGCCGAGGAACCGGCCGACGGTTTTCGCCTTGGTCGGGGATTCCACGATAACGAGTTTCCCGCTCCGCTTGGCGCGTTTTGCTTCCCGTTTGACCGGGATCGGCGGAATCATCCCGGCGTGGGCGTCGGTGGTGCCCATCTTCTGGATCTTCATGCCGCACACGGCGCACGTACCGCGCGTCGTCGGCCGCCCGTTGGAGAGGAACGCCGCTTCCGGATTTACAATCTCGCGCTTGGACTTACACTTCAGACAATACCCTTCCATGCAAACGTTCGCTCCATTCCAGCCGATGATTTATCAAGCCTTATAAAAAAAGCAGGAGTCTCAATCCGGCTTTCCGCCGGAATTCCGTTTCTGCAACAATTCGGCGATCATCCGAACATCCTGAGATTTCCCGGCCCGGCAGACCAGAATCGCCTCGTCGGTCTCCACGATGATCACATCCTCCAATCCGACGGTTGCCAGGATGCGGTCATCCCCTGTTTTCCGGATGACGGTAACCGATTTGGAACCGGCATCGATATGCCCCGCGGGAACATCCGTCCGCAATTCCGGATGCGCCTGATACAGCTCGATCAGCGCATCCCAGCTGCCGATGTCGGTCCAGCCCAATCCGCGCGCCGGAAGGACCGCCACGCGGTCCGATTTTTCCAGGATGCCGTAATCCAGGGAGAGGTTCGGCATTGCCGCCCAGATTTTATCAATTACCGCGCCGTGGTCTTTCCGTTCGAAGGCATCCGCCATCGGAGCGATCGTCCGGCCGATGGAGGGTTGAAGGCGCAGGAATTCCGTTTCGATCACATCGGAACGCCAGAAAAACATCCCTGAATTCCAGGTGAATGAACCGCTGCGGACCATCTCCCGGGCCCGTTCCAAACCGGGTTTTTCGGTGAAGCGGCGGACCCGGAAGGCGGGGAAGCCGTCCACCGCCGGCAGCGGCTCACCCTGTTCGATGTACCCGTAACCGGTGACCGGCCCGGTCGG
>CAZYSF010000330.1:0-2574 GCA_964649635.1 uncultured Anaerolineales bacterium
GACGAGGTCTTTGTTCTCGGCGTTGCACGGCCAGGCGGCGTCCTTCTGGCCGGGGGCCAGCGGCGCCCCGACCGAATTCAGGCAGGGGGCGAATGCGTTCTCGCCGAGGGCGTCCCACACCGGCCGGCCCATCCGCGTCATGATCTTCATGTTGACCACGACGTATGGGGAGTCGGTGAGCTCGATCCCGATCCGCGAGATCGATGAGCCGAGCGGGCCCATGCTGAACGGGATCACGTACAGCGTCCGTCCGCGCATGCATCCCTCGAAGAGCTGCACCAATTTGGATTTCATCTCCGCCGGGTCCATCCAGTTGTTGGTTGGGCCGGCGTCGCTTTGCTTTTGGCTGCAGATGAAGGTCCGGTTCTCCACGCGGGCGGTGTCGCCCGGATCCGATCGCGCCAGGTAACTATTCGGCCGCTTCTCCGGATTGAGTTTTATGAACGTCCCGGCCTTCACCAGTTCGCCGCACAGCCGGTCGTATTCTGCCTCCGATCCGTCGCACCAAAGGACGGAATCCGGTTTGCACAGCGCGGCCATTTCCCGCACCCATTCACGCGCTTTGGCGTTTTTTACATAGGACGGTGCTGCTGCGTAATCCATGCGCTCTCTCACTCCGGAAAAAGATGTCGAATTATAAAGGATTTCTTTGGAAATTGTAGGGTGGGTTGACTAGAATCGGTGGTCGAGTAGCTCCGAAGGAGCGTATCGAGACCACGGAATCAACGAGAAAAAAGGCTATTCATCTCTCGGACGGTGGTCTCGATACGCAAAGACCGCTACTCGACCACCTTTTTCAGCGATCTCATTTTCGGATTTAGTCAGGTTCTCCGTGTCGTCAACCCACCCTACGAGCTCGGTGGGGCGATGGGATTATTTTATTCGACCAGGCGGTATCCCACTCCCGGTTCGGTCCGGATCGGGGATGGAGAGGATGGGTCGGGGTCGAGCTTGCGGCGCAGGTTGCTGACGTTGACCCGCAACAAATGCATTTCGTTCTCATACGCCGGGCCCCAGACCAGGCGCAGGAGCTGGCGATGGGTCATCACCCGCCCCGCATTCCGCATCAGGATCCGGAGCAGGTCGTATTCCGTCGGCGTCAGAACAATTTCACGGTCGTCCACGGTGACCATCCGGCGGGAAAGATCCATCCGCAGCGGCCCCGCCTGGATAACGGGCTCCTCGGAGTCGTCGGCTTGCCGGCGCAGGGCCGCGCGGATGCGGGCCAGGAGCTCCCCGGTCCCGAACGGTTTGACGAGATAATCATCCGCACCGGCGTCGAGGGCGGCGATTTTGTCGCCTTCCGCCTCCCGGACGGAAAGGATGATGATCGGAGTTTGCGACCATTCGCGCAGCCGCCGTGTGACTTCCACGCCGTCCATATCGGGCAGGCCGAGATCCAGGATGATCAGGTCCGGCCGGTCGCCAAGGACGGCATTGAGGGCATCCTGTCCGCCGGCGGCCTCGAACAGGGTATACCCCTGGGCCCCCAGGACCACCCGCAAATAACGCCGGATGGGGGCCTCGTCGTCGACAATCAGAATCCTGCGGGCGTCTTCCGTCATGGGTGGTGTTTATTCCGCGAGCGGCAGTTCGATGGCGATGATTGTCCCGCCGCCGGCGCGCGGCATGGCGAATATTTTGCCGCCGTGCGCGTCGATGATTCCCTTGCAGATCGATAACCCCAGGCCGGTGCCGCTGACATTTTCGGGCCGTTGCACGCGGTAGAACTTCTCGAACACGTGCGCCGCTTCCTCGGGGGGAATCCCGACCCCGCAGTCGGCAACCTCGATATGGGCCGTCGCGCCGTCCTCCCCCGCATTGATGTCGATGGGCGAACCGGGGGGTGAATATTTTACGGCGTTCTCCAGGATGTTTACCATAACCTGGGCGATCAGGGCGAAATCCACCGGGATCGGGGGAAAGTCGGGCGGGACGTTCACCCGGATCGGATTCTCCGCCGCCCGATTGCCGAGAAGTTCCACCGCCGTGCGGAGGATATCCTGTACGTCCTCCGGCTGGCGGTGCAGGGCAAGCGCGCCGCTTTCGATCCGGGTCATCGACAGCAGGTTGCCGACCAGGCGGTTCAGGCGTTCGGTTTCTTCGCGGGCGGTTCGGATCAGGCTGCGTCGATCCTCTTCGTTCAGCGCTTCGGCCTGATCCTCCAGGCTGGTCAACGCTCCCGTTATCGACACCAGCGGCGTCCGCAGGTCGTGGGAGATGGAATTCAACATCGCCGATTGCAGCTTTTCCGTCGCTTCCAGGAGCTTCGCCTGCTGGGCCTGCTCGGAAAGCAGCACGCGCTCGACGGCCAGCGCCGCCTGGCTCGCGAATCCTTCCAGCAGGCGGTATCCTTCCGGAGCGAGGTGCCGGGATGGGTCGTGCGGTCGGACGGCCAGGACGCCGATGACGGCGCTGGAAGTTCTTAATGGAAGGTAGCGCGCCTGGGCGGCCGGAAGTGTTTCCGTCCCGCGTCCGGCGGATTGCCCGTGTTTAAACGCCCATTCCGCGACGGCCAGTTCGTTTTCGCCGACATGGTAATCCGCCGTGGCCGCGATGGGCCCGAGCGTTCCC
>CAZYSF010000331.1:0-9279 GCA_964649635.1 uncultured Anaerolineales bacterium
CGTCAGCCAATCCTGGACCGTGCGTTTGTCCACGTCGCCCCCGAAAAGTTTTTCATTTTTCGAATAAAAAAAGTAGGCGCCGGGGCAATCTCCCGGCACCGAGCCATAGAATTTTTGGGAGGCATAGAATCCGAGGGTATCTGCAAACCGGATTTCGACACTCATGGATAATTGGGTCCGGGTCAGCACATAGCTCCCGTCGCCGTACTGGCAGGTCTGCAGCGCCAGCTGCTGGGATGAAAATTTAACATAATAACGCAGCTCACCCGGGGTTTTGGCGAGGAGACCGGCGGGGTAGTAGCCTTCGCCACCGGAACAGAAGACGGCCTTCCCGGGCCGGTCCTTGAAGAAATTTATGGATGGGATCGCAATCGGCGACGATTTTTGCGCGCACAAGGAGTTTTTCGCCCTGGCCAGGACGCTCTGGCCCTCCGCGCCGTTATCACCGGCCAGCTCCTCCACCGCCACGACGTACTCCGATTCGGCATCCGCGATGATTTCATCGTCGAGATCCGATTGGCGCAATTTGTCGAGCACTTCGATGGCGCTCATCAATTCGCCCTGTCCGCGCAGCCATTCGGCGTAGGCAATGAACGCCTCCGGATAGTTCTCCCAAATGTCCTTGTAGATCGGATCTGAGGAAACGACAAGTTTGAGCGCTTCGAGGAATTTCGAAACCGCCTCGCCTTTCTGGCCCTGGTCGTAAAGATCGACTCCCCAGGCATAATACAATTTCGGGATTTCCAGCCTGGCCTTTGAACCGTTTTCGCTGGCCGGGAATTGATCCACCAGCATTTCATACGCTTCGAGGGCTTCGCCGTACTCCTTCGCCCGGCTTAACTGCTGGCCCCAATTCCAGAGGACATCCGGGGCAAGTTTGACGCAATACGCCTGCGTCCCGGGAATATCCTTCAAACCCCACTCCTCGCAGGCATCCAGGGTCTCTTCGTATGATTTTCCCCGATACAGGGAATCCACCCAGGCGGTGAAGGTGTCAAGATACCCGGTTTGGGCGCGCTCGATCTGTTTCGACTTGGGATAATCCTCCATGAAATCCTGATAGATTTTCAGGGCTTCCGGATATTGTTTATTTTTCGCCTTATCATCCGCATCATCCAGGAACGCCTCCTGTGCTTCCACCTGGACGCCCGGGAAAAGGGCGGAATCCGAATATTTCGCGAGGTATTCGGAGTAGGCTTCCGTGGCGTCTGTAAATTCGGATTTTTCGGCATGATCCCGCGCATGGGCGATCGCCGTGCACTCCGCGACATCGGCATCCAATTGCTCCTGCCGGGAGGAATCCAGGGCCATCCGCATGATCCCGGTTAACCCTTTTCCAGTTTCGATCACCTGATCGCATTCGGCGCTCTCGTACTGCCCCTGGAGTTGTGTGAATTTCTCATTGGCCGATCCGCGAAAAGCCATTCCGACAGCGACGACGATCAGAATTAGAAGGACGGCGGCCAGAACGAGGAACAACCACCAAAACTTTTTAACGACGGCGGACAAGGTGCCCATGCGATTCCTCCCGTAGAAGATGAGTTAATCGATTATAGCATCTGGAGCACAGCGGCATTTACCGGCCAATACCCTTCCGGGAAGGAACCTATACCGGCTTTGTGTTTGTATAACTTTGTAAAATAAGGCGAATTCTCATTGCATGGAAAGGGATTTTCTTGCAGGAAAAAAAAAGAAATATTCCGGTAACTCCCGGATGGTTCAGCGGGGGCATGCGGTATTGTGATAATCCGCTTGATGTACGGGGGGATTCCCGCAACTCTGCCGAGGACGAATAATATGGAGAAGATGACAAACGCAAAAGGCCGCCCTTGCGGGCGGCCTTCGCTGCGCTGCGGCATCGATTCTCAGACGTTCACGAGAGGAGGGATGCCGCAGCGCAAGATTGGCCATATGTTTTCATCTTGGGCATCACCTCCTCCTTTCTGTAGGATAGCGCAGAAAGCGGGGCGGGAAGTACAGGAGTAGTATCTCATAACGAAATGACGGTTGTCAAGCCGAAAAGGCTTGTCTATGTCTTACAATTGAGGGAGACAGGCGGCAGGGTCAAGCGGCCGGATACGATCAGGGAAGTCCGGAACGATACTGCCATCTTTGGCAATACCACGGGCAGGCGCAAGGCTTGATCCATTCGAACTTTTTCCGGAGGCGCATGAACTATCTCGCCACACTGCGTCAGACCATCGGGCCGGTGCTGATCCCGCTGGTCTACAGCACCGTCATCCTCCGCGACGAGACCGGGGCGATTTTATTCCATCACCGCCCGGATTTCGATATATGGGGTCTGCCCGGCGGAATCCTCGAGGTCGGGGAGAGCCCGGCCGGTTGCGCGCGGCGCGAGGCGCTCGAAGAAACAGGTTTGCGCACGGAACCGGTGCGGCTGACGGCCGTTCTCTCCAGCCCCAGGCACAACATCCTGTACCCGAACGGCGACCGGGTGCAACAAATCAGCTTCTACTTTGAAAGCCGGATCACCGGCGGGTCGCTTCGGCCGGACCGCGACGAGACTTCCCGGCTCGCTTTTTTCCCGCGCGCGAATCTCCCCGCCACGCTGCCGTGGTACGCGGCAGTCCTCCGGAGCGATAGCGGGGAGGAAGTCTTTTTCGATCCACCGGAATGCCAGGCCCCCAAACCTTCCCCCGATCATCCGCCGGAATCCACCTGGGCTTTTCTGCGGGCACATCTCGGTCCGCAGCCCCTCGTGCTGCCCGGGGCGACGGCGGTGATCCGCGACAGTGGCGGCCGGATACTGCTCGTCCGCCGGGTGGACACCGGCCTGTGGATCCTCCCGGGAGGTCTGTTGGAACTCGGCGAAAGCCTGGCCGGAACCGTGATCCGCGAGACAGAGGAAGAAACCGGATTGCGGATCGAACCGTTGCGCGTCCGCGGAATCTTCGGCGGGCATCGCGTCGTGTACCCGCAGGGAGATACGCTCTACCCGATCTCCACCTGGTTTGAATGCGCCATCCGGTCCGGATCGCTCCGGCCGGATGGCGGCGAGGTCGACCGGGCGGAGTATTTCGATCCCGCCGGTCTTCCGGATATGGTGCCCGGATTGCGCGAACGTTTGGAGAAGCTGCTGGCATCACCCCGGGAGGCCGTGTTTAATTAATTCCAGCTGGCAGGTTGTTGAAAATGACTGAGGGTGTCATTGCGAGCCTGCCCCCGCGGAGCAAGACTGCTTGCCTTTGCTCCATGAGCAGTTTTGATTGCGAAGCGGGGGGAGCGAAGCGACGAAGCAATCTCCCGCTTTTTCCGAAGGGTCGCTCCCGGAGCCTGCCCTGAGCAAAGCGAAGGGGTCGCTCGCAATGGCACCCGTTTATTCCTTTTCCAACACCTTGCTGGAGAAGTATTCCATCCGAACGCCATCCATATGGGGTAGAATCAACGGTATTCCCATCCGCGCCGGCAATTGAGGAAGGCATGAAAAAACGCGGCACCCGGAAAACCTCCTCTCCCCCCCGCCGCAGCCCGCGTTCCGCTTCCGCGCGCGGAACGGCCGCCCGGCAACCCCGCCCTCCGCAGCCAAAATCCGCGCATCCCCGCCGAGAATCCCCCCCTCCGCCTGAATCCGGCGCGGAAGCCCGGGGGAAAAAGCTGCGCGTTTTGATCGTCGAGGATCTGGAAGACGACGCCATCCTGATGAACCGCGAGCTCGAACGCGGCGGTTATTCGACCGTTTACCTGCGGGTGGATACGCCCCAGGCGATGGCCGGGGCATTGGAATCCCGCGAATGGGACCTCGTGCTTTCCGATCATTCCATGCCAAAATTCAACGCCCCGCAGGCGCTGGCGCTGATCAAGGACCGCGGGATGGATCTGCCGTTCATCCTCGTTTCGGGAAGCATCGGCGAGGATCAGGCGGTCGCGATCATGAAAGCCGGCGCCGGAGATTACCTGCGCAAGGAAAATCTTGCCCGCCTGCTTCCGGTTGTGGAGCGGGAAATCCGCGAAGCGGAAATCCGCAGGGCGCGGCTTGAAGCCGAAGCCGCCCTGCGGGAGAGCGAAGCCCTGTACCGGACGCTGATCGAGACCTCGCCCGATGCGATCGTCGTCACCGATCTGGAAACCCGGATCCGCATGACCAACCCGCAGGCCCTGCGGCTGCTGGGGGTGAAATCCTTCTCCGAGCTGGAAGGCGTCCGCTGGGTGGATTCCTTCGCGCCGCTGCAAAGCGAATCCGCGCAGCACATCCTGGAAGTATTGCAGCGGACCGAACGCGTGGACTCGGCGGAACTGCTGCTTTCACCGCGCGGGCGGCCGCCCTTCTCCGCGGAATTATCCGGATCCTTGCTGGCCAGCAGCCGCGGCAAACCGGATTCGATGCTGTTTGTCCTGCGGGACATCTCCTCGCGAAAAAGCGCCGAACAGCAGATCCGGATGCAGCTGGAACGGCTGGCGGCCCTGCGCACGATCGATGCGGCCATCACCGCCAGCGTGGATCTGCGCGTAACCCTGATGGTCCTGTTGGACGAGCTGACCAGCCAGCTGCGGGTGGATGCGGCCGATGTGCTCCTCCTGCATCCCAACTCGCAGACCCTGCGCTGCATCGCCGACCGCGGATTCCGGTTCAACCGGCCGAAAGAGCAATCCCTGCACATCCATCATGGAACCGCCGGAAGGGCCGCCCTCGAACGCCGGATGATTCTGCTCCCCGAGTGGGATATCCGCGGGGAGGATCCGGCGCGGACCGGATCGCTGGGCGCGGAAGGTTACCACTCGCACATCGCCGCGCCGCTGATCGCCCGCGGGCAGGTTAAGGGAGTGCTTGAGATTTTCCACCGCCGGAGGCTCGACCCGGATCCGGGATGGATCTCCTGCCTGGAAACCATGGCCGAACAGGCGGCGATCGCCATCGACAACGCCATGCTGTTCGAGGACCTGCAGCGCACCAACATCGAATTGACGATGGCTTACGATGCGACGATCGAAGGCTGGTCGCGCGCGCTGGATTTGCGCGACCACGCGACGGAAGGCCACGCACAGCGCGTGACCGAAGCGACGATTCGCCTGGCCCGGGCGCTGGGAATGCCGGAAGCCGATCTGGTCCACGCCCGGCGCGGGTCGCTGCTGCATGACATCGGGAAGATGTCGATCCCCGACAGGATTCTCCTCAAGCCGGGCCCGCTCGACGAGCCGGAATGGGAGACCATGCGCCGCCATCCGGTATCCGCTTTCGAATGGCTGGCGCCGATCTCGTTCCTGCGCCCGTCGCTGGATATCCCCTACTGTCATCACGAACGCTGGGACGGGAACGGGTATCCGCGCCGGCTGAAGGGGGAACAAATCCCGCTTGCGGCAAGGATCTTCGCGGTGGTGGACAATTGGGATGCCTTGCGCTCCAACCGACCCTACCGGCAGGCGTGGCCGGATGCGCAGGTGAAGCAGCACTTGAAATCGCTGGCGGGGACGTATTTCGACGCCGATATACTACGAACCTTTCTGGAAATTAACTACCCTTAACCGGAGAAAGGGCGCGGGAAGAGATCCGGGGAATTTTCCCCGGACGGATCCGGATGATGGAAAAAATCCGAAAGTCCATCCTGCTCATTGAAGACGATCCCAACGACGCGGCTTTGGTCCGGCGCGCGCTGCGCAAACTGAACCTTTCCACCGACCTGACGGTTATTGAGGACGGCGACGCGGCGATCCGGTGGTTTCAGGAGAAAGCCTCCGCCGCTCCGGAGAAGAAAACGGATTGGCCCTGGATCGTCCTTCTGGACATCAAGATGCCGCGGATGACCGGGATGGAGGTCCTGGCGTGGGTTCGGCGGCAAAGCCGGTTCTGCCATCTGCCCGTCATCGCGTTTACCTCGTCGCGTGAACCCGCCGACATCGCCCAGGCGTACCGCCTGGGAGTCAATTCCTATCTGGTCAAACCGCTGTCCTTTGACCAATTGAAGGAAACGATCCGGATGATGCACCATTACTGGATGGACTTAAATGAACGGCCGGATGGGGGCTGATCCCGGCCGGCGGCCGGGATCCCGCGGAGTCGTTTCCGCCGCGGAGCCGTCATCCGACGCGGAAAGGCGATCGGGGTGAATCCCTTTCAGATCCTCCTCGTCGACGACAATGAACACGACCGCGCCCTGACCGAACGGGAGCTGCGGCGGCAATTTCCGGATTGCCGCATCACGAGCGTGGGGACCAATGCCGCCTTCGCCCGGGCAATTAAGGGAACCCGATTCCAGCTGGCGATTACCGATTATCAGCTGCCCTGGTCCGACGGGTTGACGCTGTTCGAGCGCATCCGCGAGCAGAATCCGGACTGCCCGGTGATCATGTATACGGGTTCGGGCAGCAGCGACACGGCTGCCCGCGCGCTGAATGCCGGAGTGGACGATTACGTCGTTAAATCCAGCGGTCATCTCCCGCAGTTGATGATGTCCGCCCGGATGGCGCTGGACCGCACAAAACAGAAACTGGCGGCCGCGAAGGCCGAGGATCGATACAAACTTTTATTCCAAACCCTTCCGATCGGCGTGATCCTTGTCGGTCCCGGCGGTCGCGTGATCGACGCCAATCCGCGCATGGTCGAAATGCTGGGATATCCCGGCCGGGATATCCTGCTTTCCGCGGAGCGTGTGCAGCTTTTTGAGAATGAAAAAACAACCAAGGAATTTCACCGTCAACTGCATGCCCAAAAAACCCTGAATGGTTTCGAAGCCCGGCTGAGGCGGAAGGACGGATCCTTGCTCTGGTGCCGATTCTTTGTGCACCCGGTGGAAGGTCCGGACGGCACACCCCAGTTCTTTGAGGCCGTGATCGAGGATATCAGCGGGCTTAAAGAAGCCGAACTTAACCGGCTTGAAAACGAGCGCGAAACCGTTCAAATCAGCGACCGGCTGCGGACGATCCTCGAAGCCGCTCCCATACCAATCCTCGGGATCGACGCGCTCGGGAAGATCGGCTTTGTCTGGAACCAGGCGGCCGAATCCCTGCTCGGGATTTCCCGCGAAGCAGCATTCGGACGCAGCCTGGTCGATGTGCTCCCGGATCTGGCCGCGCACGCCGGCCGGCTGTTCCCGGCGGGCGCCCCCGGCCCCGCCGCCGCGAAGCCAGGGCGGGGCGAACCGCCGGAAATCCGCGGATTGGAACTCGCCTGCACCCCGCCCGGCCGCGAAAAACTCAACTTGAATATTTCCGTCTCCGCGAACGTCATAAACACGGAAGCCGGCGCGGGACGGATCCTGATCCTGACCGACGTCACCACCCGGAAGGCGGCCGAAGACGCGCTTCGCTTGAGTGAATCCCGCCTGGGGCTGGTGTTCGATTCCGTATCCGATATGCTGATGCTGCTCGGCTTGGATACGGATAACGTTTTCCGCGTGGTGAAGGTGAACCGGGCCGTAACCAAAACCACCAACCGCCCGCCGGAAACCCTGGTCGGGAAAACCCTTGCGGATTTCCTGAGAGGACCGGTCATCGGCGTCATCCAAAAGCAGTTTGAATCGGCGGTTCAGTCCGGGAACCGGATCCAGTTCACCCTCAGCACCCGGCCCGCCGGCCGGGCCCGGCTCAGCATGGACATCACCCTGATCCCGATCGCCGATTCCGACGGGGCCTGCCGGCACATCCTCGCCGTGGCGCGCGACATCTCGCCCCGGATCCGCAGCGAGCGGGAAATGCGGCGCGCCCTGCACGCGATGCGCGAAAGCGAGCACCGCTACCGCGCCCTGGCCGAAGCGGCGCACGACATGATTTTCATACTCGACCGCGACCTGAACGTGGAGTACATCAATTCGTTCGCCAGCCTGATGTTCAACCGGCCCGTCGCGGAAATCGTCGGCCATTCCATGGAGTCCCTGTTCCCGCCCGCCGTCGCGGAGCGCCAGGCGGAAATCGTCCGGCGACTGTTCGACGGCGGTGAGCCGGCCTACCGGGAAAATCCCTCGTGGATCGGCGGACGCGAGCTATGGATCGGGACCTGGCTGGTGCCGATGCGCGATGCCAGCGGCCGGATCTCCTCGGTCCTGGGCGTTGCCCGCGATATCAGCGAACGGGTCCAATCCGAAAAAGCGCTGCGGGAGAGTGAGGAGCAGTACCGCTCGCTCGTTCAAACCTCACCGGATGCCATTTTCCTGCACGGCCTCGATACGCGGTTTTCCTTCGCCAATCAGCAGGCGCTCGACATCCTCGGGTACACGACGCCCGAGGAACTGCGCGGGACGGTCCTGCCGGAGCTGGTGCATCCGGACGAACGGCACCTGGCGGAAACCCATCTGCAGAACCTGCTGCGCACCGGAACGCTCCGCAACGCCGTCCTGTCTTTCCTGCGCAAGGACGGATCGTCGGTGCCGATGGAGGTCAACGCTTCGCTGATCCTGGATTCCAGCGGGCGGATGAAGGGGATCACCAGCATCCTGCGCGACATCACCGAGCGCCGGAAGCGGGAACGGGCGCTGATGGAGGGCGAAGCCCGGTTCCGCGCCATCTTCGAGAAGGCCGCGATCGGCATCATCCTGATCGGCCTGGACGGGCGCCTGATCGAGGGCAATCAGGCCATCTGCGATATTCTGGAAACGCCGTACGACGAGCTGGTGGGACGCACGCTGGAACAAATCACGCTTGCCGACGACACCGCCAAAAGCCGGAGCCAGTTCGAGGACATCCTGCATAACCGCAGGGACCATTACCGCCAGGAAGTGCGGCTGCTCGGGAAGGACAATCATTGGATTTGGTGCCGGATGACCGTTTCGGCCGTGAAGGACATCCGCAACGAGCCGGCCTTCATGATCGGGATGGCGGAGGACATTTCCAAACAACTGGAAGCCGAACAGGCGACCCGCCAGTCCGCCGAGGCGCTGCAGCGCTACGCCGAACGCCTGGAAATATTGCACGCCATCGACCGGTCCATTCTGGAAGCCCGGACTCCGGAAGACATCGCGCTGGCAACGCTGGAAAAAATCCATCAGTTGCTCCCCAGCCAGCGCAGCAGCCTGGTGCTGTTCGATGTGGAAGCCCAAACGGCGACCATCCTCGACTCAAATCAGAAAACCGAAGACCGGCTGGAAAAGGGGCGGGTCGTCCCGCTTTCGGATTATCAAATCGAATTATCCCTTCTGAAAAACGGGGAACTCTTTGCGGTCGAGGATTTGCTGGCGAGGGAGGATCTTCCCCCGGCCGTCGAATCCCTGCGGACGGAAGGAATCCGATCCTATCTGAGTTTCCCGCTGCTCTCGCAGGGCGAGCTCATCGGGGCGTTGAACCTCGCCTCCGGGGTCCCGGGCGCGTTCACCCGCGAGCACGCGGAGATCG
>CAZYSF010000332.1:0-8397 GCA_964649635.1 uncultured Anaerolineales bacterium
TCCAGGATTGGCTGACGATGATGATCGTATAGCGCGGATGTAATTCAGATAAAAGGGATTATCACAGAAAAGGCCGCCCGAAAGGGCGGCCTTTTAAGTTAACCTAATCCCCGAAGCTGATCCCCAATCCGCGTGCCGTCATTACGGGTTCGCCGTCCGGGTCCACCCGCTTGGGGACGGCCAGCGCTTCGGCCAGCGGCAGATCGATGATCGCGGAATTGCGCAGCGCGACCATCCGCCCGAATGCGCTGCCCATTGCCAGGCGGGCCGCGGCCGCGCCGTAACGCGTCGCCAGCCAGCGGTCGAACGGGGTCGGGCCCCCGCCGCGCTGCACGTGCCCGAGGACGGTGACGCGCGCCTCGGTCTTGCAACACTCGCCGACGACATCCGCGACGGCGGCGCCGATGCCGCCCAGCCGCGGGACGTATACCGCGTCGCCGGCTTTGGCGTAAACCGGATCCTCGCCGCGCGGATGCGCGCCCTCCGATACGGCCAGGATGCTGAACTTGCTCCCGCGCGACGCGCGTTCCGTCACCTTGCGGCAGACGCTTTCGAACAGGAACGGAATTTCCGGGATGAGGATCACGTCCGCGCCGCCGGATACGCCGGCATTGAGCGTCAGGAATCCGGCGTCGCGGCCCATCAGCTCCACCACCATCGCGCGGTGGTGGGATTCGGCCGTGGTGTGCAGTTTGTCCAGCGCTTCGGTCGCGGTATTCAGGGCGGTGTCGAATCCGAAGGTGATCTCGGTTCCGCCCACGTCGTTGTCGATCGTCTTGGGGACTCCCACCACCCGGCAGCCTTTGCGTTCCAGTTCGAGCGCGATCCGCAGCGTGCCGTCCCCGCCGACGATGATCAGCGCGTCCAGCGCAAGCGCATCCAACTCCCGCATAAATTGGTCCGAACGGTCGACGACCGTGATCGTCCCGTCCGGGGCGGTCACCTTTTGCGCGAAGGGATTCCCGCGGTTGGCGGTGCCGAGGATCGTCCCGCCGCGCGGAAGAATCCCGCGCACATCCTCCAGCGTAAGGGGCCGGGTTCCGCCCGGGACGAACAGCCCGTCGAAGCCGTCTGCGATCCCGATGATTTGCGCGCCGTGCCCGATGATCGCGGTTTTGACCACCGCTCGGATGACCGCATTCAACCCGGGCGCATCTCCGCCGCCGGTGACGATGCCGATCCGTTTGCCTGCCATACGGGCTCCTATTCTGTCTTTGTCTCGCCGCCTTCCCGGAATATGGAAAGGCGGGGAGAGTTACGGATGCCACGGAGTCCTCCCGTGGCGGAGGCGGGGTGAGGGGGCGGGGGCAGGTTCAGCAAAGCGCGATCATTCTAACAGGGTGTTGAAAAAGGAATAAACAGGTGTCATTGCGAGCAACCCCTTCGCTACGCTCAGGGCAGGCTCCGGGAGCGAAGCCCTGGCCCCGCAACGGCGGAGCCGGGGCAGGGTAATCTCCCCCCTCGGAAAAAGAAGGGGATTGCTTCGCCTGCCCCGGTTGGGGTGGGCCGGGGTCGCTTCGCTCCCCCCGCTTCGCAATTAAAACTGCTCATGGGGCAAAGGCGAGCAGTCTTGCTCCGCGGGGGCAGGCTCGCAAAGACATCCTCAGCCTTTTTCAACAACCTGCTAATATGCCCTGCCGTTTCGGGTGAGGTTGCGTAAATCGACTATGGCATGAGCGCTTCCAGGCTGTTAACGGGATGCTGATGGATATATAGTAAACTCGTTTAGAGGTTCCCATAATGCTTTTTCCCCGGAGGCGCGCCATGTCCGAAAACAACGCTCCCGCGAAACAGAATCGCATTCCCCGCAACCTCTTGGCGGTATCCCTGGGTTCGCTGTTCACCGACATTTCGTCGGAGATGATCGTCCATCTGCTGCCGCTGTTCCTGACCAACGTGCTGGGCGCGAAGACAGCGGTGGTCGGCCTGATCGAGGGCGTGGCGGAAAGCACCGCCAGCCTGACCCGGCTTATCTCCGGCTGGCTTTCCGACAAACTCGGCAAGCGCAAGGCATTAACCGTATTCGGGTATTCGCTTTCGGCGGTGGCCAAGCCGCTTCTCCTGCTGGCCAACACCTGGCCGCTCGTCATGCTGCTGCGTTTCTTCGACCGGCTGGGGAAAGGCATCCGCACCGCGCCGCGCGATGCACTGGTGGCGGATTCTCTTCAGGCCGAGAACCGCGGTTTCGGGTTCGGCCTGCACCGCGCGGCGGATACGCTCGGGGCGACGATCGGCCTGGCGATCGCGGCCGCGGTCACCTATGCGGCCGGCTCGTCGGCGGTCACCCTGAAAGCGGAAACGTTTCATTTGGTGATTTGGATCAGCATCATCCCCGCCGTGCTGGGCGTGCTGGCGCTGATCCTCCTCGCGCATGACGTGCCGATTTTGCCCAAAGGGGAATCCGCGGCCGGACCGAATCCCCCGGCGCCGATCGCCGCAAAGCGGCGGATGAGTCCGCGGCTTGTCGGTTTCTATGTCGTGATCGCGCTTTTCACGCTGGGCAACTCCTCCGATGCGTTTCTCGTCCTCCGCGCGCAGGACCGCGGGCTGAGCGTATTCCAGGTGATGCTCGCCATATTCATATTCAACGCGGTATACACGCTTGCCTCCGCCCCGGCCGGATCGCGTTCCGATAAAATCGGCCGCGGCCGCGTGCTCGTCGCGGGCTGGGTGGTGTACGCCCTGGTGTATCTGGGATTCGCCCTTGCCGGCGCATCCTGGCAAATCTGGGTGTTGTATGCACTCTATGGGTTGTACTACGCGATGGTGGAGGGGACCGCGCGCGCTTACGTCGCCGATCTTTCCTCGCCGGAACACCGCGGGACGGCCTACGGCATTTTCAACGCCGCGGTCGGCATCATGGCCTTCCCGGCGTCGCTGATCGCCGGCATCCTCTGGCAGGGAGTGTCCACCTGGCAGGGATTTGGCGCATCCGCGCCGTTCTTCTTCGGTTCGGCGATGGCGATCGTCGCGGTGGTGCTTACCATCTTCTGGCTGCCGAGACTGGCGAAAGAGTAAATCTGTCCTAACCCCCATCCCACCCGTAGGGGCGCAGCGACGCTGCGCCCCTACGGGCGGATTAGTCCGAATCCACAAGCTGTGATATAAAACTGCCGGGTGCTCTGCTCCAAGGGGGATGTATGACGCTCTTCTATTTATGTAACGCCTGGCTGGCCGGGATCGCGCTTGCCGCCCCGCTCGGATTGCCGTTGACCGCTTCCCTCGTCTCCGGCAGCCTGCTATTGCTCTTCGCCTTCACCATAAAGAAATTCCGCATCCCGTGTTTGTGCCTTGCATTTTTCCTGTTTGGCGGCGCGCGGCTTTCGGCCGCCCAGCCGAAACCTGGTCCGCAATTCATCGGTTCCTACATCGGCATTCCGGCGGAATTCGAAGTGGTGTTGGAGGAAGATCCGCTTCCCGGGGGTGGCGGTTTTCGCGTCCGGGCACGGGTGGTGCGGGTGATCCTGGACGGGTGGGAGGAATTTGAAAACCTGGATGGCGCGATCCTCCTGGAATTTCGCTCACCGCCGGGGGATGAGGTACTCCGATATGGAGACCGGGTGAGGTTGTCCGGCGTGCTGGGGCCGCCGCCGGTTATTCAGGGTTTTGATTACGCCGGCTACCTCGCCCGCCAGGGAATTTTTGGAATCCTGAGCGATCCCGCGGTGACGTTGGTCGCACATGGGAAGGCATCGCCGATCGTCGCGACCCTCTTCGCCTACCGCCGCCGTGCGCTGGAGACTCTTAAGAAAATTTTTCCCGAGCCGGAATGCGCTCTGCTGGCGGGGATTCTTCTGGGGGAGGAAAGCGCGATCCCGGTCACCCTCCAGGATTCTTTTTCCCGGACCGGCACGTCGCACATCGTGGCGATCTCCGGCTTTAATATTTCCATCATCGCCGGAATATTTCTTTCGCTCACCAAGCGCCTCCCGCGCCGGATACCCGGCGGACTGGCGGCGCTGCTTGGGATTGCGCTCTACACGGTGCTGGTGGGCGCGGCGGCGTCGGTTGTCCGCGCCGCGGTCATGGGCGGGATGGCGATTCTCGCGCGCCAATGGGGCCGGCGGTCGCACGGGCTGACGTCGCTCGCATTCACCGGCGCGGTGATGACGTCCCTTTCTCCCTGGATGCTGTGGGATATCGGTTTCCAGCTTTCATTTGCCGCGACGCTGGGGCTGATCCTGTATGCCGACCCGCTGCAGGTCGGGTTCGAGCGGCTGCTCCTCCGCCGGATGCCGGAGGATAAAGCCCGGACCGCCGCTTCCGCGGCGGGGGAAATCGTCCTGATGACACTGGCGGCGCAGATCACAACCCTGCCGGTGTTGCTTCTGTATTTCAACAACCTCTCCCTCAGCGCGTTCCTGATTAATCCGCTGGTGTTGTCGGTTCAGCCGCTGGTGATGATCGCGGGCGGATTGGCGCTTCTCCTGGGCATGCTCTACCTGCCGGCCGGGCAGGCCGCGGCGTGGATGGGCTGGGCGCCGACGGCCTATACCATTCGGACGGTGGAATGGGGCGCCGCCTTTTCGTCGCTCTCGCTGCCGACCGGGCCGGTCTCCCCGCTTTGGATCGGCGCCTACTATGCGATCCTGTTCGGGTTAACCATGGAAGCCGTACGAAAGAGAATTCCCCGTTGGGAGTGGGGAAGGGATGCGGTTGTGAGGATTCTCACCGTCGCGCCGCCGGTGCTCGCGGCGGGTGCGTTCATCGCGTGGGCCGCGTACTTTCACAGGCCCGACGGCAGGCTGCATCTGACGATGCTCGCCACCGGCGGCGGGGAGGCGTTCCTCATCCGCGGCCCGGCCGGCGGGACGGTGCTCGTCAACGCCGGCGGCGATCCCAACCTTGTGGTTTCCGGATTGGGGCGAATCCTCGGGTATGGGCCGCAGCGGCTGGATTGGGTCGTCGCCGGATCCAACGCCTGGGAGAACACCACCGCGCTGGCCGAAGTGGCCGCGCGTTACCAGATCGGCGGCGTACTGCTCCCGGCCGGAACCGATCGCAGCGGGAAGACGCTCTCCGCTTTTATTGCCCGATGCGGCGAGGACGGCGTTCCAATCCATGAAGCCTCGGCCGGATCCAGCCTCGACCTGGGGGGCGGTTCGCGCCTGAGCGTGTTGATGGCGGGTGGGGATGGGATGGCGCTTTCGGTGGAACGCGGACGATCGCGATGGCTGATCCTCGCTGACCTGGATGAAACAGCCGGCCGGCAAATGCTCTCCCAGGGCAGGGTGCCGGCGGCGCAGATCGTCTTTTTCCCCCTCTCGATCAAGGAAACCGGCGGGCTTGCCGATTGGCTCCGTGCGGCCCGCCCGCTGGCGGGGCTCTGGCCGTACGTTGAGGATCTCGCCTGGCCGGACGGGATGGCACTTCTGCGCATGGACGCGCACGGCTGGGTGGATCTCTCCACGGATGGGATACGCTTATGGGTGCGATCGGAAAAATAGACGGCCGCGGATATTTATTCTAAAAAAGCTCCAAGAAGACTCCACAACGCTTGCCATATCGCTCATCCCACCCTACAATCAGTAGATGGATGTCCGCGGTTCAGGCTGGTACAGTTACTTGCTGTACTCCGCAGATATCCCGGACTTTCCGACCTACGCGGAAGCCTGGATGCAGTACCAATTCGCCTCCGACGACAAGAGTTTCAACCGGATCGCGACCAGCGAGGTCTACTCGAACCTGGAAGTGTCCGCCTGCCATAAGTAGGCATTCGAAAGCCTAAAAGCATGCGGGCGCGGGGAATTCGGGAAATCTTCGCGCCCTTTCATTGGATGATGCCTATTCTCCCAAGGAGGAAAGATGCGTTTGCGAAAATGGATCTTGTCAGGATCGCTCCTGATGATCACAGTGACCGTTACGGCCTGCGGAAAATCCACGATCGTCTACGGCGGAGGCCCTCCGGCCGTCTCCTTCACGGTCAATTCGGCGAATGATTTGGACGACGGCACCTGCAACACTTCGCATTGCAGCCTGCGGGAGGCGATAAACGCCGCCAATGCGGCGCCCGGATTCAACGGGGTGTACTTCGATATCCCCGGCGCCGGCGTGCGGATCATCGAGACCGCGGCCGGTTTTCCCGCAAGCACCGATTCGATCCTGATCGACGCGACCACCCAGCCTGGGTGGTCGGGGTCTCCGCTGATTGAATTGCGTTCCAGCGCGGTTAAGGCTGGTACGGCGTTGTCGATCCGCGGCGGGGGCAGCACGGTGGAGGGATTTTCCATCGTCAACTTCAATATCGGGGTGGAAATCTTGGATAACCCCAACGTCTGGGTCATCGGCAACTACATTGGCATCCTGCCCGACGGCGCGACGGCGGAGGGCAATCATACGGCCGTCGCGATCCGGTCGGGGGCCAACCACATCGGAGGACCCCAGCCCGGATATCGCAATGTAATCTCCGGCAATACCGCGGGCGTCGAGGTGGCGTGCGGAGCCGACGGCAACCAGATCCAGAACAATTACATCGGATTGAACGCGGCCGGGATTTCCGCGGCGGCGAATGCCACCTACGGGATTCACATCTGCGGAAGCAACAATACCGTCGGCGGGGAGGATGCGCTGGAGGGGAACGTGATTTCCGGCAATACCGGAAACGGCGTGGAAATTAAAGCCGAAGCGGTGTTGGCGGTCTTTCCCGCGACGGGCAACCAGCTGATCCACAATCTGATCGGGACGGATGCCACCGGCATGACTTCCGTGCAAAATATGCAGAACGGTGTGTCGATCTCCGCCGACGGAACCATTCTGACGGGCAACACCATATCCGGCAATTTTCTGGACGGAGTGCTCATCGACGCCCATCAGGGAACGCTTCTGACCGGGAATTTCATCGGTGTCGATTCCGCCGGGTCCGCGTTTGTCAACAACGTCGGAAACGGGATTACGCTTCATAACGCCTCCAACAACTGGATCGGCGGCGGGGGCGCCGGCGCGGGCAACGTGATTTCCGGGAATATGGGCGCGGGAATCAAGATCATTGCCGAAGGCGGAGGCAGCGCGACGGGCAATGGGATTCAGGGCAACAAAATCGGGACCAACGCCGGCGGTGTGGCGGAAATCGCCAACCAGGTCGGGATCTATATCACCGGAAACGGCAACACGATCGGCGGCCCGTCGATGGACGCGCGCAACCTGATTTCCGGCAACTACGGTGACGGGATCCGCATCCAGGGATCCTTGAATGTCGTCCAGAACAACTACATCGGAACCGATGGGAGCGGCAATCTCCCGCTGGGGAACGGATTCAACGGAGTCCGCCTGGAAGGCGGCGCCGCCGACAACAAAATCGGCACGGATACCGCCGGCAATTTCATCGCGTTTAATACGGGCCCGGGCGTGGTGTTGTTCGACGACGCGGGAACGGGCAACCTGATCCAATTCAACTCCATCCACGACAACGGCGGGTTGGGGATCCAGTTGGGGAACGGCGGCACTCCCCTGGCAAACGATCCCGGCGATCCGGATACGGGGCCCAATACGTTGATAAACCATCCAACCATGATCTCGGCGATCTCCCAGTTCAACAGCCAGTTCCGCGCCAGCCTGAACGCGGCGCCGGGGACTGCGTACCGGGTTGATTTCTTCACCAACAACGCCTGCGATCCCTCCGGCTTCGGGGAAGGTCACCGGTTGGTAAAACACGTTTCCGTGACGACCGACATGAGCGGGTTGGGGCTGGCGATCGCCGACTTTCCGAGCACGTATTTCGCGCCGGGGAATTTCGTCACCGCCACGGCGACCGATCCCTTCGGGAATACTTCCGAATTTTCCAATTGCATCCCGGTGGTACAGGCGGAGGAAACTCCAACCATAACGCCAACGCTCACGCTTCCTGCGAAGGGAAAGCCGTTCTTCACGGTGAAGCTTTCTTCCAGCAAGGTCTACTATCGCGGAACGGGTTGCGGGGATAAATTCGTGAGGCTTGAGGCCGGGGTGGCGGAACCGGAAAAGGTCGCCGGCGTCTGGCTGTTCGTCCGTCTGCGGAACAAAGATGGTGAAGGAGTAACCGGATGGGGTGACGCGCTGGTGATGATACCGGCGGGTTCGGGCTGGTATTCTTATGAGGTATTGACGGAGGAGTTATCCGGATTTACCAAATGGGAAAATGCATGGATCCAATATCAATTGGTGGCCTACGACAAAGCCTTTGCCCGGGTGGCGACCAGCGACGTCTACTCCGACCTGGAGCTGTCCGCGTGTCATCAGTAGAAATCTGAATACATAAAAAAGAGAGCGGCGGAATTATCCGCCGCTCTCTTTTTTATGTATTGGGTTGTGAATGATATCGTTGGGGGAATGATCCTCCGGCGCCTGATCCGCCGGAAGAAAGATCGCCACAAAGATCACGGAGGCCACCAAGTATTCCGAGAAATTGTCTTTGTGACCTCT
>CAZYSF010000333.1:0-23871 GCA_964649635.1 uncultured Anaerolineales bacterium
GGGATCGGGGAACGGATGCGGTATTGATCCACCGCGGAGCACACGCATGTCTCCCTTACTGATCTCCATCATCTTCGTCGCGATCGCCATAGGACTCCTGGCATTTGCCTTTCTGGGGTCCGGGGAATCATCCGTCGAAGAAAGGCTCAGCCGCTACACGGAACGTTCCGCTAAATCCGGGGAATCGGACGAGGCTAAGGAAGATAAGCAGAAGAGCAGCCCGATCGCGGACTTCCTCGATAAATCGTTTGCCAAATCGAACTGGTTTGAGGGCGTCTCCAAAGATCTCGCCCAAGCAGATCTGAAACTCCGGCCTGCGGAATACTTCATGCTGATCATCATCGCCAGCTTGGGCGTCGGCGGGATTACCGGCATATTATTCAAAAGCATCATCTTCGGGGTGATCGGCGGCGTGGTGGGGATATTCCTGCCCGGTCTTTACGTAAAACAGAAGAAGAGCGGGCGCCTGCACAAGTTTGAAGACCAGATGGCGGATATGCTGAACCTGACGGTCAACAGCCTTCGGGCGGGGTATTCCGTAATCCAGGCGCTGGAATCCGTTTCCAAGGAAATGCCGGCCCCCGTATGCGTGGAAATCCGCCGTGTGGTACAGGAAGTCCAGATCGGCCTGACGCTGGACACGGCGCTCGAGAACCTGCTCCGCCGCATGGCCAGCGCGGACCTCAAGCTGATCATCACGGCGATCAACATCCAGCGCGAAGTCGGCGGCAACCTGGCCGAAATTCTGGATACCATTTCCCACACCATCCGGGAACGGGTCCGCATCAAAGGCGAGATTCGCGTGCTGACCGCGCAGCAATCCATTACCGGCTACCTGATCGGTTTTCTGCCGTTCGCGCTGGGCCTTTTCATCTATCTGTATAATCCGGATTATGTCGGAAAATTCTGGGCTCCGGAATCCAGGACCTGCGGTCTTCCGATGTTGATCTGCGGATTTCTCCTGATCGTTGTCGGTTTTATCGCGGTCAAGAAGATCGTCTCGATCGAGGTTTAAGGGAAACCCATGCTTGTCGCGATTTTTATCGGAATTGTGGTGATCGGGGCGGCCGTTCTGGTCTATGCGGCCATGAAAATGCCGAAGGATCAGACTCCTTTGGACTCCCGGCTTTCGGAATACGCCGGGCGTGAAGTCCCGATCAGCCTGGAAGAAATCGAATTACAGCAGCCCTTTCACGAGCGGGTCGTCCTGCCCATCCTCAAGGGCGTCAGCGATCTGATTGTCCGTTTCACACCGGCGGCAAATATCCAGACCATTCAGAAGAAATTGGATATGGCGGGCAACCCCTGGAATCTCGAGGCGCCGGTTTATTGGTCGATGCAGATCGTCTTTGCGGCCGTCTTTGGCGGCCTGATGCTGTTCCTGTTCATGTTCGGTTCGATGAAACTCGAATGGTACATGTCGCTTGGAATCATCCTGTTGGGCACGGTATTCGGGTATTATTTTCCGCGCTTGTACCTGGACAGCAGAATCAAGCGGCGGCAGGAAAGCGTCCGAAAAGCCATGCCGGATGCGCTGGACCTGCTGACCATCTGCGTCGAGGCCGGCTTGGGCTTCGATTCTGCGATGTCCAAGGTCACGGAAGAATGGGAAAACGAATTGGCGGCCGCCTTCGGCCGGGTTATCCAGGAAATCCGCCTGGGCAAGCTTCGCCGCGATGCTTTGAGGGATATGGCCGAGCGATTGGGCATTGCCGAGATGACAAGTTTCGTGGCGGCCGTCGTTCAATCCGAGCAATTGGGTGTCAGCATGTCGCGCGTACTGCGCATTCAAGCCGACCAGATGCGGCTCAAGCGCAGACAGTCCGCGGAGGAAAAAGCCCGGCAGGCGCCCGTAAAAATGATGATCCCGCTGGTGTTTCTGATCTTCCCCTCGATCCTCATCGTCCTCCTGGGGCCTGCGGGATTGATCCTCGCCACCTCTCCGGTGGGATCGATGTTCTTCTGAGGATCACAGGATATCGGGTCATGGTCCGGAGATACTCGGCGATCGAAAGGCAGACCCGCACATTCTTTTCTTCCCTGCTCGACCTCGTTTTTCCGCCCCGCTGCGTCTCCTGCCGGACCCTGGGCCAGCGTATTTGCGATCCGTGCGCCGGCGGAATTTCTTGGATAGACCAGAATCTCTGTGGGCTGTGCGGCCTTCCCATGGAGGGCGAAAAACCCCACGCCTGCATCGACCCGGTCGGCCTGGGGTTTATCCGTTCGGCGGCGGTTTTTTCCGGGTCGGCACGCAAAGCGCTGCACGCGCTGAAATATTATTCCGACCGCTCTCTGGCGGAGCAACTGGTCCGCCGGGCGCATCCCCATTGGAATCCGCCGTCGTGGGATTTCGACGCCCTGATGCCGGTGCCGCTCGGCCGGCAGCGCCAACGCATGCGCGGCTACAA
The DNA here is from genome assembly GCA_964649635.1 of uncultured Anaerolineales bacterium. Taxonomy (GTDB): domain Bacteria; phylum Chloroflexota; class Anaerolineae; order Anaerolineales; family RBG-16-64-43; genus JAFGKK01. The sequence continues at coordinate 2,409 of CAZYSF010000333.1, forward strand.
TCAATCGCTCCTCCTGGCGGAAGCGCTTTCCCGCCTGGTGGAAATCCCGGTGGATTCCAAAAGCCTCAACCCCATCCACGACACCCAGTCGCAGGTGGGATTATCGATTCAGGCCCGCAAACAGAATACGGCGGATGCGTTCCTGGCGTGCGGCGTCCGCCGCCGGAAGGTGCTTCTGGTGGACGACGTGTGCACCACGGGGGCGACCCTGCAAAGCTGCGCGGATGCGCTCGTCCGCGCGGGATCGAGCCGGGTGGGCGCTTTGACGATTGCCCGGGCCGTCCTGCCCGCTCCCCGGCGGCAGGCGCAATAAAAACCATCTCAACAGGAGAACACGCATGACCATCCAAATCCTTGTCAACGCTTCCGGCATGGAGATGACCCCTCACTTGAAGGAATATGTGGAGAAAAAGATCAATAAATTAAGCAAGATTCTGGAAAACATCGACGAAGCCCGGGTGGAGTTGCGGTACGACGGCTCGCTTCGAAGCGATTCCGACAAACACGTCGCCCAGATGACCGTCCGGGGGCGGAACCTGCTGCTGCGCGCCGAGGAACGCAGCAACGACATATACACATCGGTCGACAACGCACTGGATAAGCTTCACCGCAGAGTGGATAAATTCAAGGGCAAGCGCCTGCACGGGCGCGTGGAACCCGCGCCGGTTTTGGCCGGCACGGCCGAGGAGCCGGAGGCGGAAACGTCCGCGTCCGACCAGCCGATCGTCCGCAGAAAAAAATTCATGCTCGAGCCGATGAGCGAACTGGAAGCCATCGAGCAAATGCACATGCTGGGGCACGAGGATTTCTTCCTCTTCCAGAATGTGCGCACCGCGGCGGTGAATGTGATCTACAAGCGGAGGGATGGAACCTTCGGGATTTTGGAGACGGAAATCCGCTGAACCATCCGCGGGCGCAGCAATGCGCCCGCGGTCTTTATCGGCTTGTCTCCAGCCCCCAGCGCTCCCGGATCCGGCTTTCGACCGGTGCAAACACGAGGAAATCCACCAGCAGCCCGATCAGGACGATGATCAGCATGACCGATATCACCTGGGCCATATCGTTCAGCTCGCGGCCCATGGTCAGCAGATGCCCAAGGCTGGCCATTCCGCCGTAATACAGCAGCTCTCCGGCCATGAGCGAGCGCCAGGCAAAAGACCATCCCAGTTTCATCCCCGAGACAATGGAAGGCAGCGCGGCCGGCAGGATGACGCGGGAATAGAGCTGGAAGCCGGCGGCCCCCATGGTTTTGGCGGCCTGCAGAAACAAGGGCGGCGTGTTGTGAATGCCGTCCGCCGTGGAAAGCGAGATGGATAGGACGGCGCCCATGATGACAACGAAAATGATCGCCTTCTCCGACAGGCCGAACCATAACAGCGCCAGCGGCAGCCAGCATACGCTTGGTAGCGCCTGCAAACCCAGAATGACGGATCCGACGGTTTTTTGCACGATTGGGATCCGCCCGACGAATAACCCCAGGGTGATCCCCAGCAGCAGTGAAATCCCGTACCCCATCGCGAGCCGCCGAAGGCTGACCAGGATCGCCAGCGGATAACTGCCATCAGAAAAACCGTGCCACGTGGAGGTCATGACGCTGGTAAAGGACGGGAAGATGTAGCTCGGCCAGATTTCAAGCCGGACGACGACTTCCCAAATGAAGATCAGCAGGACGAAGAAGCCGATTCTAATCAGCCAATTCTTCATGGTCCAGATCCTTTTGATTAGCCGCAAGGACTTCTTCGCGCAGGTCCTCCAGCACCTCACGAACCGCTTCCACCAGCGCGAAGTCCTCGATATGGCGCGGGCGGGGGAGGACGCATCGGAACTCCTTCTTGAGCCGCCCGGGACGCGCGGAAAGCAGAAGCACGCGGTCCCCCAGAACGAACGCCTCGCGCACGTTATGGGTGACAAACAGAATGGTGGTTCCGGTCTTCTGCCAGATCTCCTGCATTTCGGTGTGGAGCATATCCCGGGTCTGGGCATCCAGCGCGGCGAACGGTTCGTCCATAAGCAGGATATCCGGCTCGAGGGCCAGCGCCCTGGCCAGGGCGACGCGCTGTTTCATCCCGCCGGAGAGTTCATGCGTGTAGGCTTCCCGGAAGCTGCTTAATCCCACCATCCGCAAATATTCCAGGACCTTCCTGGTCTGGTCCTTCTTCGGAACGCCTGCGCAATTCAACCCGAAAGCCACATTGTCCATTACATTCAACCAGGGGAACAGCGCCGGTTCCTGAAAGATGAGCACCCGATTCCGTCCGGGACCTGTGATCTCCTGGTTGTCGACTAAAATGCGACCGGAATCCGCTTTTTCCAAACCCGCAATGAGGTGCAGGAGAGTCGATTTCCCGCAGCCGGACGGTCCCAACAGGCATATAAATTCCCCGGCCTTCACGTCGAACGAGATATTCCTCAGCGCAGGCGTGGATTCACGGTGGCTGTGAAGAAAAATCTTCGTCAGTGACTGGACGGATAACTTCAACGCTTCTCCTGTACGAAAAAAAGGGCGCCCGCGGTTCGCTGGCGGCAACCGCAGTTTCCCAGGCAATGGGGGCGGACCGGATGGCAATTACCTGGTCGAGAACCCTTCGCCGGGTTCTCGTGGAACTGCATACTAGAGTAGAATTATACAATAATCTCCCGGTTGCGGCACTCCTGCGGAAGGCTAAAATCCGGCATGGATACGAAAAAAAACACCGAATACATGCAGGCCCTGGCCAAGGAAATCCTCCATCATGATTACCGGTATTACATCCTGAACTCACCCGTCATCAGCGATTCGGAATACGACCGGCTGATGCGCGAATTGAAGGAACTGGAAGCGCAATTCCCCGAATTAAAATCCCCGGATTCACCGACGCAACGGGTCGGGGGCACGATTTCGGAGAAATTCAAACGTGTTTCCCATCCCCAGCCGGTGCTTAGCCTCGGCAATGCATTTTCCGCCGAAGACCTCAACGCCTGGTACGAACGCATCCTCAAGTTGTCGGCGGCGGTCCGGGCCGCCGCCTTTGTAATGGAGCCGAAAATCGACGGGCTGACCGTCATCCTGCATTATACCGACGGCGTGTTTCGCCTGGGAGCAACTCGGGGCGACGGGTCGGAAGGGGAGGATATCACCCCCAATCTGCGGACGGTGCGCTCGCTTCCCCTCCGCATCCCGGCGGATCCGCAATATGCCGGCGCCGTTCCGCGCCGTCTCGTCGTTCGGGGCGAGGCATTTTTCCCCGTCGCCGAGTTCGAAAAACTCAACGCCCGCCTTGCCCGGCAGGGGGAAAAGACCTACGTCAATCCCCGCAATGCGGCCTCGGGGGCGCTGCGCCAGCTGGATTCCCGATTGACCGCGGACAGGCCGATCGACCTCTTATGCTATTCGATCATGGTCTGGGAAGGGGAACGCGCCCCCCAGACTCAATGGGAAACACTGGCGTCGCTGAAAGGGCTCGGATTCCCCGTGCCGGCAATGGCGGAGCGCGCGGAAAACATCGACGGGGTAATCCGCTTCTGCGCCGTCTTCGAAGGCAAACGGGATGCTTTCCCGTTTGAAACCGATGGCATGGTCGTCAAACTCGACAACCTCCGGCTGGCGGCGGAGCTCGGGTACGCGGGCAGGGATCCGCGCGGCGCGATTGCCTATAAATTCGCATCCCGCGAGGTAAGCACGACTCTGACCGGCATCGGCGTGAATGTCGGCCGGACGGGCGTGCTTACCCCGTATGCCATTCTGGAACCGGTTTCCATCGGCGGCGTGACCGTCAGCCGCGCCACCCTGCATAATTTCGATTTCATTCAGGAGCGCGATATCCGCCTGGGCGACCGGGTGATGCTCAAGCGAGCGGGGGATGTCATCCCGTACGTCATTGGACCGGTTGTGGATGTCCGGACGGGGAATGAGAAGCAATACGCGCCGCCCGCGAAATGCCCCTCCTGCCACGAGCCCGTGCGCAGAGCGGAGGGGGAGGTCGCCTACTATTGCATCAACTCCGGATGCCCGGACCAGCTGGTGCGTAATTTGGAACATTTCGCATCCCGAAGCGCGCTGGATATCGAAGGATTGGGGATTAGGATCGTCGAACAACTCGCGCAATCCGGATTGGTGAAGGAGCTTGCGGGCGTCTACGACCTGACCATGAAGGATCTCCTCGGCCTGGAAGGCTTTAAAGAGAAGAAAGCCCAAAACCTGCTGGATGCGATTGCGGCCTCCAAAAATCAATCCCTGCCCCGCCTGTTGACCGGGATCGGCATACCGGGTGTCGGCGAGGTAATGGCAGCCGATCTGGCGACGGAGTTCGGCACACTGGATGCTTTACAAGACGCGTCCCGGGAACGTCTGCAGCAGATCGAAGGAGTCGGCCCGAATATCGCCGAAGCAATCGTGGACTGGTTTTCGAGAAAGCCGAACCGCCGCCTGCTCGAACGGCTGCGCAAGCACGGCGTTTGGCCGGTATTTTCACGCAAGGCGGCCCAACCCGGCGCCAATACTCTGGCGGGAAAGACCTTTGTCATAACCGGCACCCTCCGGAAATATTCCCGCGAACAGGCAAAAGCAATGATCGAAAACCTCGGCGGCAAAGTGACCGAGAGCGTATCGAAAAAAACCGACTACCTCGTCGCGGGCGCGGATCCCGGCTCAAAACTGAAAAAAGCCGGATCCCTGGCCGTCCCAATCCTGGATGAAGCGGCGTTTGAAAAATTAATCACCTCCGGGGAGAAACCGGTTTGAGCGAAGCCCGTTTAATCCTCAAGCCCGGCCGCGAGAAATCCATCCGGCAAAAACACCCCTGGATCTTTTCCGGCGCGGTGCATAAGGTTACGGGAGATCCCGAACCGGGTGATACGGTCGAAGTATACGATCAGCAAGGCAAGTGGCTGGCCCGCGCCGGCTACAGCCCGCATTCACAAATCGCCGCCCGGATCTGGACCTGGGATCCGGGGCAGGCGGTCGATACCGATTTTTTCAGGCGGCTAATTCTGCAGGCGGAAGAACTGAGAAATCCGCTAAGGGATTACACCGATGGCTGCCGGTTGATCCATGCGGAAAATGACGGCCTGCCCGGCGTCATCGTCGACCGATACGGCGGTTTCCTGGTCGTCCAGTTCCTTTCCGCCGCCGCCGAGCGCTGGAAAAGCACCCTGACGCCGCTGCTTGGCCGGCTGGAGGGCGTTGAGGGGGTCTATGAACGGTCGGATGCCGATGTACGGGAAAAAGAACACCTCCCTGCGTCTGTTGGCCTCTTATCCGGAATCGAACCTCAGGAGAAAATAGCAATCCGGGAGGGCCGGTGGCAATTCCTGGTTGACGTTCGCGCCGGTCACAAGACGGGCTTCTACCTGGATCAGCGCGACAATCGCCGGATCCTGCATGACCTGGTTTCGTCGTTCACCCATGGCGGGAGCATCCTGAATGTGTTTTCCTACACCGGGGCATTCGCCGTTGCGGCCTACTCAGCCGGCGCGGTCAGCGTCCTGAATGTGGATTCTTCACAGGCGGTATTGGGGTCGATCCGGGAGCAATTATCGCTGAACGGATTGTCAGATTCCCCGGACACATTTCAAGCCGGCAACGCGTTCGAAGTGCTTAGGTCGTTCCGGGACGAAAAGCGCCAGTTTGATGTGGTTATCCTCGATCCGCCGAAATTCGCCATGATGCAGAAAGACATGTACAGGGCGGCGCGAGCCTATAAAGATATTAATTGGCTGGCGGCGCGCATTACACGCCCGGGAGGCTTATTGATGACGTTTTCCTGTTCGGGGCTCGTCAGCGAAGACTTATTCCAGAAAATCGTTTTTTCGGCAACCTTGGACGCCGGCAGGGATGCCCAGATCATTAAACGGCTCGGCCAACCGATGGATCATCCCGTCCGGCTTACCTTCCCGGAGGGACAATACCTGAAGGGATTGGTTTGCCGGATTCTTTGAAAACCCTTAACACCTCAGCCCGATTTCAATTCGTGGTACACCGAAGCATCGAAATGAGCCGAGGACACCGAAATTTCTATTTGATACCCCTAATAATTTTCCCCTGAGCGTAGCGAAGAGTCTAGAAATGCGGAAAAATATGTTTCGCGTAGTATGAAACCCTTTTTCAGAGGTTTCTTTTTATATATACCGTGTCATCGGATCTTTTCGGTGTAATCCGTGTACGCATTTCCCGGGCTGAGCAGTAACGAAAACCCGATATTCGGGCGCGGCTCGTGGAAACAAGGTCACTCAAACAGAAACCGGTGCAAGTCTCCTCGCACCGGTTTTTACGGCAAATCGCGTGGATCTAATTCTTAATATCTATCCCGCCGAACATCGCAAGGCAACGGACAGTAAGGACGGGCCCTTCCGCCGAAGCTGTGGGAGTGGTCTCGTTCGACCATCCTCCGAACAAGGGGATGCCGTCGATGTCCAGTCTCCAATCCCGCGGGATGATAAGGCCAATGCCGCCGAAGGCGGCCGTCAACTCCAGCCGGGCGCCTTCCGGCGACAGGACCGAATCGCGCAGGTCGATATTGGATCCGCCGAAAACCGCCGTCATCGACCCGCCCCGGAAATTCGCGATCCGGGGGCGGACGTCCAATCCGCTGAAAATGATAAAGTGATCCAATTGATCCCCGGGTTTCGCGGATGAAACGGAAGGTTTCCCCAGGCGGAAGATCACAAATACTCCGACCAGGATCAACAGGGCGGGGAAAAGCAGCCCCCAAACATTTTCGCCCATCACGCCCAGTGCGATTAGCTGCAGAAAGCCGCCGAGCACAAGGATGATCATCCCGCCAATCCATGTGGAGGTGCGTGTCAGGAGCACGATCAGCCCGAGCAGGATGATCGCCAGCGGCCAAAGTTTTGCGAGCCACATTCCGAATTCCAGAGCGGGATAAAGCTGATCCGCCAGCAACCCCGCGCCGACGATCACCAGAACAGCGCCAAACCAGTAACGCATCGCCATGGCTAACCTCCTTTGAGATAAAGCAAATCGGGAAACGGATTCCCGTTTCCCGATCAGTGGAGATGGCGGGAATCGAACCCGCGTCCGAGAAGACTCGGTACCGGACCTCTACAGGCATAGCCGGACATTTTTTCTCGTCCATCGGCTGCCCGCCCGGCAGGGAAAACCGACAGACCAGCCGCTCAGGCCCGAAAGCCCTCTTTCGCATGCGCCACGGCCTCGCATGCGGCACTCCGGCTTTCTCACGCCCGGATCTCTCCCAGCCGGAGTTAGGGAGAGGCGGACGTGACCCTTACGGGTCAGGCTCTATGGTGCGGGTTAAGCCGCAACAGGAAGAGCAGAGTAAGTGCGGTTGGCACTTGAGGTTTTGCGCTGATTTTTCGAGGTCGGCGCACTCTCGGCCTGCCATCCGGGGCCAGCCTCTTCCGTCGAAGCCAATCATCCCCAGTAGGTAAAGAATTATAGCACCACTATCCGCGGCCGGCGAAAGCGCGGCGTACTTCGCGTTCCGCATCCCGCTTGGCGATAACCTGGCGCTTGTCGTACTTCTTCAACCCCCGGCCCAGGCCGATTTCGATCTTCGCCAATCCCTTTTTCAAATAAACCCGCAGCGGAACGATCGCCAGACCCTTCTGCTGCTGGGCTTCCTGGAGCTTGATGATTTCCTTGCGGTGCAGAAGGAGCCGTTTCTTCCGCAAGGGATCATGGTTGGCCATGCTGGCCGGGTCGTAGGGAGATATGTGAGCACCCAGCAGCCAGGCCTGACGGCCTTCGACCAGGATGTACCCTTCCTTGATGTTGATCTGGCCGGCCCGGATGGATTTGATCTCACTGCCGAGCAGCGCAATACCGGCCTCAAGCCTGTCCAGGATGGCGTAATCGTGCGTCGCCTTCCGATTGGTGGCCACCACTTTGATGTGCTCTTCCACGTGCGCTCTCCATGCCCCGGACGGTTCCCAACAGTCTGGAACCGCCTTAGGGGTGGGTAATTTTATCGCAAATCCGACCATCGACGATCGACCATCGACCATGGCCGTTAATTCTCGTTGATTCGTCGCATAGATACAGGGGGAAGTCCAGGAATATAGAAAAGATTCGCCTGCAAGCGACCGGACTCGAACAATTATCGGCGATGTGGTCTATCATCTATCGTCCAAGGGCGGGGTCTAGCGATGGTCGATCGTCCATGGTCCATAGTCTACGGTATTTGTCCGGCTACCACCGTCGGTTATAATTCCCCATCCCGCAACACAGGAGTTCTTTCTTGGGCAGGATAATTCATACCACCAACCCGTCCCGCCTGCGCAATGCGGCGATAAAAAAAATGATCGCCGCGATCCGGGAGTGTTTGCGGTCGCCCCAAAATGATGCGAGTCTTTTTGAGGTCGGCGCAGCGCTGACGGTCCCTCTGCAGGAAATATACGAATCTATCGACCATTCGGCTGCCGCATGGGAAAAGCGGGATTACTGGCTTAAGGCCGACGCCTTCCGCAGGCAGTGGTCTTGGGTGGAGAAATTTCTGAACGGGATGAAACAGTCCGTATCCTCCAAAAAACCGGCCGACCTTCAAAAACAAATTATAGAATTGGGGGAGAAATTGGGATCGTTGAAGATCTCTTGAATCATCAGGGCGCCCGTGGGCTGCTTCCGCCCGGCGCCCGATTACTCGCCGATCCTGGGCATGCCGTCGACGAGGTTCAAGCCCATCAAGGTGTAAGTGATCTCTTTTTCCGCAGATACGGTGATCCACAGGATCGCACTGCGGTTGGCCTCCCCGTCGAATCCGTCAAAAACAAAATTCCCCAGACTGTAAAAGATCCAGCCGTCCTTATATTGCTCGATGCCTTGTATCCGATGCGGATGGCTGCCGACGATCACATCCGCGCCGTAATCGATCGCCAGCCGTGACAGCTGGATCTGGCGCTTATCGGGAATGTCAACCCCCTCGGTCCCATAATGGAACAGCACGATGATGATATCCGCGTTCCCATCCAGAGACTGCAGATCCTGCTTTATCTTTTCATCATCAGCCCAGGATATTCCGGGCGTGGAAGGACCGGCCGACCATTCCCGGGTGTCGAATTTAGACAGGTATTCCACCGGCACATCGGCATAGGCCAGGAAAGCGATCCGGATCCCGCCGGCTTCGAACCGGGCCGGCGCCCGGGCCTTGAAATCATCGGAACCGGCGCCGATGTACCGAATCCCATTTTCCGAGAGCAATTCCCCTGTTTGCTCGAAGGTTTCGAGTCCGAAATCCAGGCTGTGATTGTTGGCCAGGGTTATCAGGTCGAAACCCGCGCTTCGGAGCAGGCGGGCGGCTTCCGGAGGGGCGAGGAATGTAAACGCTTTGGGCGCTTTCAATCCGCCCGTACCAAGCGCGCATTCCAGATTGCCGATGGTGATATCCGCCGACTGCAGAACAGTTTCCACCGAGGCGAATATCGACTCGCCATCACCCCGATCGATCCGCGCGGCAAGCGATCTTCCCAGCATGATGTCGCCTACGAATGCCAGGCTCGCGCCGGTATCGGTTTCGATGGAGGGCGTATCCGGCTCGGACGGTGCCAGGAGGTCGGACGTCCGGCTGGAGATTGGGGACGGGCTTGGTTCGGCCGTTCCGGTCGGGGTGGACGGCGTCTTTTCGGCGGTTGGCCCCATCACCGGTTCCGCGTCCGTTATTTGTGAGTGCTTGGCGGGACCGGACGGGGCGTTTCCGCAGCCCCAAAGGAAAAGCATCAGGATGCAGAGAAAATTGTTTCGTCTCATGATGCTTTTGATTTTTCACCGCGGTCGCCGTCGACGAGGTATGGGCGGAACTCCGTCAGGCGGGATCCGGGTATCCGGCCGCTGACCAGCACGCCATCCGGCCGGTGAACGAGGTTTTCAATGGTTCCCTCCTCGTGGAAGACGTTCAGCAGTCTTCCGGCGTTGAAGGGCAATTTTACGCGGACATAATTCATCGTGTCGAACAGCGCCTTCTCCACCGTATCAAGAAGCTCCGGGATCCCTTCGCGCGACAGCGCCGAGATCGGGACGGTGTTGGGATGATCCTTCAGGAAAAAGTCCTGCCGGGCCGCGGGCAGTTTATCAACTTTGTTGAGCGCGGTGACGACCGGGATATTGTCCAAGCCGAGCGCCTGCAGCGTCTGGTGGACGGCCCGGACCTGTTCCTTCACGTTCGGGTGGGAGACATCCACAACATGGAGCAATACCGCGGCTTCGGAAATTTCCTCGAGGGTGGCGCGGAAAGCGGCGATCAGGGAAGTCGGCAATTTTTGGATGAACCCCACCGTATCCGTGAAGAGAATGGTTTTTCCGCCGGGCAGGCGCACCCGCCGGGTGGTGGGATCGAGGGTGGCAAACAACTTGTCGGCGACGAACACTCCGGCATCGGTCAGCGTATTCAGGAGCGTGCTCTTGCCCGCGTTGGTGTAGCCGACCAGCGCCACAACCGACAACCCGGACCGGCGCCGGCGGTCGCGGTACCGGTTGCGGTGATCGCGGACTGTCTCCAATTCCTTTTTCATGCGGACGATCTTTTTGGAGATCTCGCGCCGATCGATTTCCAGCTGGGTTTCGCCCGGTCCGCGCAGGCCGACTCCGCCCGTCCCTCCGCGCCCGGATGCCCCGCCGGCCTGCCGCGCCAGGTGAGTCCAGGCCCGAGTCAGCCTCGGCAGCCGGTATTCATATTGGGCCAATTCCACCTGAAGCGCGCCCTCTCGGGTGTGGGCATGCTGGGCGAAAATATCCAGGATGACGGCAGTCCGGTCCAGGACGTGGATGGAAATACCGAGGGCATCCTGCAGCTCCCGCAGGTGGCGCGGCGACAACTCCTCGTCGAAAACGACAATTTCCGCCCGGGTTTCCTCCACCCAACGCTTAAGCTCTTCCACCTTGCCGGAGCCGATCAGGGTGGCGGAATCCGGTTTGACAATATTCTGGGAATCCTGGCCCACCACATTCATGCCCGCCGTCCGGCACAGGACGGCCAGTTCCGCCAGGCTGTCCTCGATCGAGAGGATGGAATTGTCGTTCTTCCAATGGACTCCGAACAGAAACGCCTGCGGTTCTTTGGTCGTGCTGATGGATTTGGATCGCGTCATGGCGGGTGGGTTTTTCCTCGGTTAACTCACTCTATTATAAATGGTCCAGGGGGATATCGTTGAAAATGAGGAAGGACGATGGACCAACGGAAACCGACGATGGACCATCGACCATCGACCATGGCCGATAACCTTTTGGGGACCGTTCTGTGGAATAAGCGGATTAAATAAAAATAACAATGTCTCGCAAGAGTATTCCAAGGTCTCAGGCAACGATACACGAACAATTATCAGCGATGGTCGATGGTCGACCGTCGATGGTCGTTTTTCAATGGTAAAATCCCTGCCGGGGGAAAAATCAAGCAAACGGAAAGGTAACGGAATGCCCTGGAACGGAGTGATTGCCCAGTACCGCGAGCTGATCGACCTGCCGCTGAACGCGCCCGCCGTAACCCTGCTCGAAGGAAACACCCCGCTAATCCCGCTGCCGGCCATCGCAAAGCTTCTCGGCAAGGGCGTATCGCTGCACGCGAAGTTCGAAGGATTGAATCCGACCGGTTCTTTCAAAGACCGCGGCATGACGGTCGCCATCAGCGAGGCCGCCGGCCGGAAGGTCCAATCGGTCATTTGCGCCTCGACCGGCAACACCGCCGCTTCCGCCGCCGCGTATGCCGCGCGCTCGGGGATCAAATGCATTGTCCTCATCCCGCAGGGCAAAGTGGCGATGGGCAAGCTGGCTGGGGCGCTTGCCTACGGCGCCCGGGTGCTTCAGGTGGATGGTTCCTTCGACGATGCGCTGACGATGGTCGTGCAGCTCAGCCGGAAGCATTCCATCGCGCTGGTCAACTCGCTCAATCCGTTCCGCCTGGAAGGCCAGAAGACCGGCGCGTTCGAGATCTGCGACGTCCAGGGGAAGGCGCCGGATTGGTTTTGTCTGCCGGTTGGGAACGCCGGCAACATCACTTCCTATTGGATGGGCTTCCGGCAATACCATCAGCTGAAAAAAACCGGCTTGCCGCGCATCCTCGGCGTGCAGGCTGAAGGCTCGGCGCCCCTCGTGCTCGGCCATCCGGTCGAGAAGCCGGAAACAGTCGCGACCGCCATCCGGATCGGGAAGCCCGCCCGCGGCGAGCAGGCTTTGGAAGCCGCGCAGGAATCCGGCGGGAAGATCATCGCGGTGAGCGATCAGACCATCCTCGATATGCAGGCGATGCTTGCCGCGGAGGGATTGTGGGTGGAACCCGCTTCCGCCGCAGGCATCGCCGGTCTTCTGCATGAAGTCCGCAACAACCAGCTGGTGCTGGACGGGCAATCGGTGATCACCGTTTGCACCGGGCATGGATTGAAAGATCCGGATATCATCACCCGGCGGGCACCCGCCATTCCGCTTCTGCCTCCCAACCTTGAGGCTCTGGAAGTGGCGCTGCTCTCATGACTCTCCGGATCCAGCGCACGCACATTCAAGTGCCGGCCACCTCCGCCAATCTGGGTCCCGGTTTCGATTGCATGGCGCTGGCGCTGGATTTGTGGAATGACATAATCATCGAGGCGGCCGAGGAGAATGTGCGCGTGGCGATCGAAGGGGAGGGCGCGCGCGCGCTTCCGAAGGACGGCAGGAACCGGGTCGCCCAGGCGGCCTCGCAGGTATTCCAAAAGGCGGGCGATTCCGGCGCCCTCTTTTCGATCGAATGCATAAACCGCATCCCCGTATCCTCCGGGATGGGTTCGAGCGCGGCCGCCGCCGTCGGCGGCCTGATCGCCGCCAATGCCGCCATCGGCAATTCCTATTCCCGTCAGAACCTGATCCAACTCTGCCTGCCGTTGGAGGTCCACGCGGATAATGCCGTTGCCGCCTTCGTCGGCGGACTGGTCATCCTCAGCGCCGAGGACGGCCGCGTCCTCTGGCGCCGGTACGAGCTCCCACAGATGCAGGTTTGCGTGATCGTCCCGGAGAAGCATCTGAGCACCGGCGAATCGCGCTCCCTGCTTCCGGAGAAAGTCGATCACCGCGACGCCGTCTTCAACCTGGGGAAGGCGCTTTTGGTGGCGGATGCGCTGCGCAATGCGGATTACCGGCTGCTGGCGGATGCCATGCAGGACCGATTGCATCAACCGTACAGAATGGCGCGTCTGCCGGGTATGGAGGAGATTATTCTGGCGGCGAAACAGGCCGGCGCCGCGGCGGCGGTCCTTTCCGGGGCGGGCCCTGGAGTGATCGCCTTTGCGGAATCCGGATTGGATGAGATTCAAACCGCCATGCTCGCCGCCGCCAAAGAGCAGAAACTTTCCGTTCGGGGTTTCTTACTGCACGTCAGCAACACCGGCGCGAATGAAAAAGAAGCCGCGGAATAGCGGATGTCATTGCGTGGAGCGAAGCGACGAAGCAATCTGCCATTTTCTCGTAATTGGGGGATTGCTTCGCTCCCTCCGGTCGCTCGCAAAGACATATTTATGTACGTAAGGGACAGCTCGATCGGCTTGGTTGAATATAAAAAAACGGAGAATTCTTTTCAATGAAAACCATTATCATCCTGGGGGATGGCATGTCCGATTATCCCATTGAGGCGCTCCATGGAAAGACCCCGCTTCAGGCCGCGCACAAACCGAACATCGACCGGATCGCCCGGGATGGACGGATGGGGCTATTCTCAACTATTCCTGATGGTTTTCCCAAGGGATCCGAGGTGGCCAACCTAAGTGTGCTCGGCTACGACCCGGCTAAAACGTACAACGGCCGCGCGGTGATTGAGGCCGCAAACATGAGCGTGGCGCTCGCCGACGACGATGTGGCGTTTCGATTAAACCTTATTTGTATTGAGAAGGGGCTTATTAAAAATCATTCCGCCGGGCATATTACCACCGGGGAGGCGGACGAGATCATCCGATCCCTGCAGGCGGCGCTGGGCGGGGATTCCGGGGAGATGCCGGTGGATCTCCACACCGGAGTCAGCTACCGTCACCTCCTGGTTCTTCGGGGTGCGGCCGCCTCGCCAAAATTAAAATGCGCCCCGCCGCACGATCACGCCGGGGAGCGCGCCGCGGATCTCCTGCCCGAAGCCGTTTCCGCCGAGGCAAAAGCGACTGAAATCAAGGTGCGAACGCTCATGGCGAAAGCGGAGGGGATTCTGAAGGATCATCCCGTCAACCGGAAGCGTATTTCCGAGGGCAAGGATCCCGCCAATGCGATCTGGCCGTGGTCGCCGGGGCGCAAACCGAGGATGGAAACCTTCCAGGCGCGGTTCGGCATTCACGGCGCCGTGATCTCGGCGGTGGATCTCATCATGGGGCTGGGACTGTATGCCGGCATGGATGTAATCCGGGTAGAGGGGGCCACTGGCCTGTGGGACACCAATTACGAGGGCAAGGCCGCGGCCTGCGTCAGGGCGATCCGGGATCACGACCTGGTGTATGTGCATGTGGAAGCCACTGACGAAGCGGGCCACGCCAGGGATCTGGAACTAAAAATAAAATGCATCGAGATGCTCGATGACCGCCTGGTGCGTCCGATCCTCGAGGGTGTGGCAAACACCGGGCTGGGAGCCGCCGTGGCCGTGCTCCCGGACCATCCCACACCCGTCTCCACCGGCATCCACGCCGGGGATCCCGTGCCCGTGGCCATCCTGCGGCCCGGGAATTCGCCGGACAGCACCACCGCCTATGACGAGGAACAAGCCAGGGCAGGCAGTCTTCCGTTCATGCGCGGCGATGATTTCATCAAGCTCGCACTCGGCATCGATAAGCGCTGAGCGGAGTTTGGCCAGGGCGCCTGACGGGGGCAATATAGAGACCACCGGTAATTTGGCGTGGTCTCGATACGCCCGCAGAGAACGCGGGCTACTCGACCAGCTTTTTCAACAACCTAATAGGAATAAAAGACACGAAGGGAATCACACTCTCCCTTCGTGTCCTTCAGGTTCTATCTTCGTGTTCTTCGTGGAGTATTACGGCGTCGGCGTGGATGCGGCGGGCGGCTTTCCACCCCACGCGAATACGCGCCGCTCGCTGGGCTGTCCGGCCGAGACATAAACCGGATTGCCGCCGTCGACACTCCCGGTCTTCCGCACAACCATCACGCTCCAGCGGAAGAGGTGCAGGCTTCCGTCGTTCGGTTTCAACTCCACCGGAACGATCAGGCGCGTATCCTTGACGTAACGCATGGTCTTTACCGGTTCGCTTCCGGAAATATCCTCGATCGTTACCAGGTATTCTTCATTTTCGCGGAGGGTGGCGACGGACGCCCACTGTAAAGCGATTTCATTATCGTCCACGGTAAAGATCGTCCCGTCGCGCGGTGTGAGCAGGTTCGGCGCCGGGTAGGGGGGCGGAGTCGTCGGAGTCGGGCTTGGCCCCGGAGTCGGCTCCCGTTCGCACAGCGGGATACGTAAAACCATTCCCACATAAACCACGTCATTGGCGAAGGAATACTTTGCGGAATTCCAGCGCTTAATAGACTCAATCGATACGTTCCACAAGTCCGCAACCCCTGCCAGGGTATCGCCATCCACTACGGCATATGTCTCGAACTGGCAGGATTGCTCGGTCTGCACAGCCGCACCCGCCGTAGCGCTCGAAGCCGGCTGGGGCGTGGGGGTCGGCTGCGGGATTTTGAGAGTCTGTCCGAGGCTCAGACTGTCGCAATTGGCGGCCTTGCCGTTTTGATCCTTGATCAGGCTGATGTCCGTGATCCCGTACTGGGCGGCCAGGCCAAAACACGTATCGCCCGATTGCACGGTAATCTCGATCGGCGGCAGCGGAGAAGGCGTATAGGTCGGCGCGAGCGTATCGGTCGGGGGAAGGGTAAGCGTGATGGTCGCGGTCAGCGCCGGCGCGGTCGGGATGCTTGCAGTGCCCAGGGGATTCGTATCTCTGAGCAGGAAGACCATGAGCAAAGCGCCCAGGATGATCGAGATCACCGGACCGGCGATCACCACGCCCACCGGGAGCGATAAATTCGATGAGGTGCCGCTCATCCGCGCGGGGGGGCGCACAGCCCTGCCGGTGCCCGATTCGAAAACCATCCCGCAGACGGCGCAGCGCGCGGCGGTATCCGCGATCCGCGTGCCGCACGCGGGGCATATTCGACTCGGTATGGCAGGTCGAGGACTGGTATTTGACATTTATTCTCCATTCGGCGTAGGGCGATTATACCAAACCGGTTTTTTACGAGGGGGAGGCGGAATTCATGATTTGCCCTATTTCCATGGTTAATTCGGCGATATGCTGTTCCACTTTCGGGTCTTTTCCCCATAAATGCTGCTGCTTTTCCTTGAAGGCCAGTTCGGCGCAAAGGGTGTGCAGCCGCGCGACCGTCCGGTATTTTTTAAAATTTAAACCGCCCAGTGCCGTGAGTTCCGCCGCCAGCCGGTTGCGCACGGAAGCCGCCGCCCGCCATTGCCGTTCGGTGAGCAATCCCCGCGCGATATACGGCTGAAGGTATTTTTGGATGGTCTGCCGTTCACGGATAAGCGACCCGACCGACAACATGATGATAATGCCGATCCCTATGCCGTACGAAAGCAGAATGGCAGCCAGGAAGAGCAGAGCGTTCTGCGCAAGGACCAGGCCGATGTTGTGAATGCTGTGAAAAACGACGGCCAGCAGGTAGCCGCCCGCCGCCCACAGAATCGCCCGGCCCGTGCCGCGCGCATACCTGGCGAACGCCAGCCCCAATCCGGTGAAGGCCGCGAGCATGGCATGCAGCGATCCGAAAACCATCGCGCGCAGGAAAATCATCACCAGCAGTTCGCCGACACTGGCGCTGGTGAGGAAGAACAGCACGTTTTCGGTCGCAGCAAATCCAAATCCGACCATCGCGCCGTAAATAATTCCGTCCAGGGGGCCGTCGATCTCCTTCCCGGCGATCCAGAACACGCCGAGCAGCCCGAGCATCTTCACGCCCTCTTCGACCGCCGGCGCGATGATCCCGAGGTTGAAGATGGAAATCCCGGTGGATGCGGTATCCCCGCTGTACCCCGAGAGGAGCGCCAGGACCAGTTCGACAAGGGCCGCAATCACGATCGCCGGCGCCACGCCCCACAGGAAGGAAATCACCAGCAGGTGCAGCGGCTCCTTCTCGTACCGGTCGAACCACCAGACCAACACCGCCCAGCAGATCATGGGCAGGATGCCGGCGAAGACCGATGTCAGCAACAGGATGAGAATGTCCATGGGGATGGATTTTACCGATCAGAGGTACGATTTGAGATTGTGCGAAACCGCGTAGGCCGCCGCTTCGGTCCGGTTGGAGACGTTGAGCTTCGACAGTATGGACGACACATAATTCCGGACCGTGCCTTCCCCCAGAAAAAGCGCCTGGGAAATCTCGCGGTTGGTCTTGCCTTCCGCCACAAGCTGCAATACGTGCATTTCCTGCTGGGTCAGTCCGGAGAAGGTGGAAGCTTCCTCTTCCTGAGCCATCTTGCGCATCTCCGCGAAGACCCGTTTGGTCACGGCCGGGTCCAGCAGCGCATCCCCGCGGCCCACGCGTTCGATGGCTTCCACCAGTTCCTTCCCGCCGATCTGTTTCAGGAGGTACCCCGACGCGCCGGCGCGGATCGCGGAGAACAGCATCTCGTCCTCGGCGTACGAGGTCAGCATGATGACCTTGATTTCCGGATTCTCCTGGATGATCTCCTGGCAGGCGTCGATCCCCGAAACGCCCGGAAGGCGGATGTCCATCAGGATGACGTCCGGCTTGAGCGCCAGCGCCTTCTCGACGGCTTCGGCGGCGCTGCCGGCCTCCGCCACCACCTCGAATCCCTGATGGTGTTCCAGCAGGGATTTCAATCCCAGCCGGACCACTTCGTGATCATCCACCAGCATGATGCGTTGGGTGCTCATAAGGGGGCATCCGGGGAGGCGAGGGTCATTCGTCGATCTCGGATTGCATGCACGGTTTCCAAGGATAATTCAATGCCTTATGATTGACAAGCCCATACCCGTTTGATACACTCCATTTCGATCCATTTCTGGACCCTTCACAATGATACTTGACCGTCCAGCCCTCGAATCCCTCGAAGAACGCCTCCTGGCACCCTACGCATCCTTCAGCAAACGATCCCGCGGCAGGGCGTACCCCGAGGATGAGCCGGGCTCGCGCACCCGCTACCAGCGCGACCGGGACCGCATCCTGCATACGACCGCGTTTCGCCGCCTGGAGCACAAGACCCAGGTGTTCATCACGTATGAGGGGGATTACTACCGGACCCGCCTGACCCATACGCTGGAGGTCTCTCAGATCGGCCGGTCGCTGGCTCGGTCCCTGGGCGCCAACGAGGATCTGGTGGAAGCAGTGTGTCTGGCGCACGACCTGGGCCATCCCCCCTTCGGCCATTCGGGCGAAGTGGTGCTCTCCCGGTTGATGGGGCCGCACGGCGGCTTCGATCACAACCGCCAATCCTTGCGGATCGTGACGGTTTTGGAGCGGCGATACCCGGGGTTCTCCGGGTTGAACCTCACCTGGGAAACGCGCGAGGGGATCGTCAAACACGAGACGGCCTTCGACATTCCCGATATGACGGAGTATTCGCCGGAGGAACGCGGCAGCCTGGAGGCGCAGATCGCCAATGCCGCCGATGAATGCGCTTACACGTCGCACGACCTTGATGACGGGCTGCGCTCCGGCTTGCTGCGAACCGAGGACCTCGCGGATCTGGATCTGTGGCGGCAGCTGCACGAGACTTCCGGCTGGACCTCGGGTCCGCTTTCAGACCTGGACCGCCATCAGATGATACGCGCCTTCATCGGTCTGGCGGTGCAGGATGTCGCCCGTTGCACCGCGTCGCAGCTGGAAACATACAAGGTAAAAAGCTGCGCGGATGTCCGCCGGCTTCCGGAAAACATCGCGCGCCCGTCGGATGCTTTCCTCCCGTCGCTGGAAGCCCTGCGCAAGCGGCTGTTTGAAAAACTCTACCGCCATCACCGGGTGATGCGGATGGCGCTCAAAGCAGAACGATTCCTGTCGGAGCTGTTCAGCATGTATGTGGCCAATCCCAAGATCCTTCCACCGGCCGTCCTCGGGCAGGCCGGGCAGGAGGACCTGCACCGCGTCGTATGCGATTACATCGCCGGGATGACCGACCGTTTTGCCATGGACGAGTTTGAAAAATTGACCAATCCGTATACCAAAACCTGATCGAACCGCCGGGAGATTGATAATCCGCATGGAAAATAAGATTCTAACCCCCGAGGGCGCCCGAAAAATCCGCGCGGAGCTTGAGCAGTTGAAAGGCCCCGCGCGCATCGCGCTGGCGGCGCGCTTGCGGGCCGCCATTCAACAGGGCGACCTTTCGGAAAACGCGGATTACACTTCCGCCAAGGAAGAACAGGGATTCCTCGAGGGCAGAATTCTGGACCTGGAAAACCTCATCAAAACCGCCGAGATCGTCGACCCAAACTCCACCCCGCGCGACGTCGTCTCGCTGGGATGCCGGGTTCACGTTGTGGATGAGGACAACGAAACGGACGTATTCGAGATCGTGGGAAGCAAGGAGGGGGATTCGCGGGCGCGCAAGATCTCCCACGAATCGCCGATCGGCAAGGCGCTGATGGGGCACAAGGCGGGGGATACCGTGTCGGTCCCGACTCCGTCCGGACCGCGTTCCTTTCGGATCGAGAAAATCGAATAAACGAGTAGCCTCAAAAAGCACATAGATCACAAAAGAAAAAACCGTGAATTTTACCTCCCGGTTTATATATATAAGTATTTGAAACATCTGAAAAAGGATGTCATGCTGAGCGCCTGTCCCGAGCGCAGCGAGGGGAAGCGAAGCATCTGCTTCTGCGTTTCCAGACCCTTCGCTTCGCTCAGGGTGACGTTTTCAGAGGTTTTATTTTGCTTTTCTTTTGGTTTATACTTTTGTGAATCTTGTGCCTTCTGTGGCAAATATTCTTTCCTGCTATTTTCCCTTCGACCATACTTCCAATTGCAATGTTAAGCGTTCAAAATAGGAATTTTGCGGCAGCGGGCCCGGCCCGTATATCAATTCGCGGATAACCACCCGCAGCGACAATCCCGGGGTTTCCATCCAGAAATCGGCGCCCGGCAACGCCAGCACCGGCAAACCCCGCGGCGCGAGCGTCGCCCGGACGTCTTCCTTGTCGTGCGCATACTGGCTCCTTAAAACCGCCGTCGAAGTCCGGCTCGGCCTGCGGTCGAACAGCCATACTTCGAGCGCGGTGATCTTCTTCGGCTCCCCCACGCCGATCGGTTCGGAAATCCCCACGCCGCATTCGCCCAGAAAATCCCCGCTTGGGGAATTGATCGTGAAGCTGTCCTCGTACAGGTCGTCCCCCAGGGTGTAGGTGGTGACGAACCTCTCGAGCGGCTCCGTCCCCTCGCCGCCGGCCTCTTCAACTTCCCCGGCGGGGGCCGCGGTCTCCTCGAGCTCCTCCTCCGCCTCCAGCGAGAGGTCCTCCCGATCGGCCGGGGTCTCCTTTTGGGCAACGGCGCGGTGACGGCGGATGTTCACCGCCAGTACGATCGCAATCCCGCCGCCGATGAGGATGCCCAGGATCGCGAGCACCGAAAGCGTATCCGTGAAGCTTCCGGCGGAACCCGGAGTCACCGCGGGTTCGACCGTTTCGGATCCCGCAACATATATTCCGGCAATGAGAATTTCGAATTGGTTTAGCCGTTCGGGGTCGGTCAGGCCGTCGCCGCGCAGGGCCGCCAGCAGATCCAGCTTGCGGTCTCCCAGCGCTTCGAACCGGCTGCGGGCCAGCACCGCATCCCCGTTGACGCTGTAGGAATCGACCGCCATGCGCATGTAATCCAGCTGGATATCCGATCGCAGCATTTCGGGCGTGGTGTCTACATATTGAACCGGCCAGAGGATCCAGCCCAGGACGATCAATCCGAAAAGCGTTCCGACCAGGAAACTCGCCCCGTTGCGGAAAAGGGGAGTCCGGACCCAGCGCGCCAGGGTGTCCCTTAGGTAATCGAGAGTCGCCATTGTTCACCTAGGCGGGAGAGCGCCCGCCCAAACGGGAATTCCACAAGAAAGCTCATGCTGAACGCCCCTGGCCCGCAAGGCGGAGCCGGGGCGGACTGCCCCGATTGTATCCGCAGATGCCTCCGGGAGGCAATATTTTCAGACAGGCGCGCTCCGCCGGAAATAGGCCATCAGGTATTTGCCGGTTCCCTGGCCGGGAGTTCGTCGAGCGGGAATTTCGTTTCACACTTAATGCATTGAGCGGTCTGTTTGGCGCCGTACACAAGCAATCCGCCGCAGGCGGGGCAAGGGTTGGGGAGGGGTTTCCGCCAGGACGTAAAATCGCAGGTCGGGTAGTTGGAGCAGGCATAAAAAGTCCGGCCTTTGCGCGTCTTGCGTTCGACCAGCTCCCCGCCGTCCTTGGGGCACAGCACACCCATTTTTTCCAGCCACGGTTCCACATAGCGGCAGGCCGGGAAGGTGGAACAGCCGATGAACTTCCCGTAGCGCCCGTAGCGGATGACAAGCGGTTTCCCGCAGGTCGGGCAGTCGCG